>NZ_LBMZ01000123.1:0-195038 GCF_001005525.1 Acinetobacter sp. AG1
TCGCCAGCTTTTAAATACTAACACCCCTTAACCTGACGGTTAAGGGGTGTTTTTTTGCGGGGGATTATGTAATTATCTTATCAAAACTAAGTTATTAAATTTTAGTCTGATGAAAATTGTGTCATATGTAGAAATTAGAGTTGTGTTATTCTCTTAGCAATATTTCGAATAATTAATAAAGATTGGTTAGCATGATTTTTTATACACTTTTATCTGCTATTGCTTCTATCTATTTGTGTTTCTTAATATTGAATAGCATTAAAAAAAATACAGAGAAACAAAATCAAGAACCTAGAGTTGTTCGTGAATGGATATTGGATGATCCTGACGGTGAGCTATATGTAGCTTTTATTACATCTGATAAAAAGGTCTGGTCTACTTCTGGTCGTTATGCGCATTTGTCTGGTTCAACGAGTACGACTTGGTCTGGCTTTCTAGCAGGGGATTTAAATGAGCTTGTGCGAAGAACGCTGGGAAAGAATGTGCTTGAAGAAATGCTTGAATGTCTTAAGCAGCAAAACATAAAATAATTCTATACTGTTTGCATGTTTGTTAAATGAGAAGGATACAACCCCCTATTACAATAAATATTTGCACCTTTGCTATTTTTGAGCAGATTAATCAGTAGAAAAGAGCTTTGCTTATAGGCGTAAACATTGCTTTATGTTATAAATATTTTTATGGGCATGTTTTTTGCTTATTTAAAAAGGGAAGTCTTAGTATGAAATTATCTGTAGGGTTGAAAGTTGCGAATAGTTTATCGTTAACCCCTCAATTACAGCAGGCAATTCGTTTACTACAACTTTCTAGCTTGGAATTAGAACAAGAAATACAAATTCAATTAGATAGTAATCCGTTACTGGAAAAAATTGAAGAAAATAATACAATAGAAAGTTTATCTACTTCAGATACCAGTGAGTCAGGAGATTTAACAACTGAGCTTAATGCAGATCATTTACCAAATGACTTGCCTGTTGATACCGAATGGGATGATATTTATACACATCAATCAACTGCATTAGCGTCGCCAGAATATGAAGAGCGAGAGGATAATCGTCAAGTTCAATTGAGTCTAAAAGAACATATCTTAGAGCAAGTAAATTTATTACATTTTTCTACAGTAGATAAATTAATTGCTTATTGCATCGTTGATTCTTTAGATGATAAAGGGTTTTTAGATGCTGAATTAGATGATATTTTGCTTGCAGTTACTCGGCTATTAAATGAAATGGAGAGTGCTGATGAGGTTGAAGAAGATGAAATTATTGTTGTTTTAAAACATATTCAACGTTTAGATCCAATTGGAGTGGGTTCTCGAAATTTAGCAGAATGTTTGAAGATCCAATTAGAAGGCATAGATCAAAAAAAATCATACTTAGCCGAAGCAAAGTGTCTACTCAAGTATTATGAATTATTAATAGCAAATGATTTAAATAAATTATTGAAACAAACGGGTTTGTCTAAAGAGCAGTTGAAAGGTGCTGTTGATTTATTAAAAACATTAAAACCATATCCAGGTTTAGAATTTAGCCAACAAGAATCTGAATATCAAGTTCCTGATGTTGTGGTTTCCAAGAAAGATCAGCATTGGCAAGTGCAGCTTAATCCTGATGTTATGCCTAAATTAAGGATTAATTCTTTTTATTCAAATATGATTCGTCGTGCTGATCAGAGTGATGATAATGTTTATTTACGTAATCAAATGCTTGAGGCGAAAAATTTTATTAAAAGCATAGACGAGCGGCATAAAACATTACTCAAAGTTTCAACTTGTATTGTGGAACATCAGCGAGCTTTTCTTGAACAAGGACCTGAGGCGATGAAGCCTTTAGTTCTCCGTGATGTTGCAGAGGAAGTTGAATTACATGAATCCACTGTTTCACGTGTAACAACTAATAAATATATGCTTACACCACGTGGTTTATTTGAATTGAAATACTTTTTTTCAAGTCATGTTGGAACGACGACAGGTGGTGAGGCATCTTCAACTGCGATTCGGGCAATGATTAAAAAATTGGTTTCGAATGAAAATCCGCGTAAGCCTTTGTCTGATAATGCAATTGCGGAAATGTTGAAAGATGAGGGGATTGAAGTAGCTCGACGTACAGTCGCAAAATATCGTGAATCGTTACATATTCCATCATCTTCAGAAAGAAAAGTCTTGATCTAAATTTCAAGGTGTGACTATTCTAGGGATTCATTATTACGGAATAATGAATCTTTTTAATAGTCACTAAAGGAATCGCTAAAATGATTTAATGAATGTTGAATCTTAATATGCATTAAATTTGCTTGGGCGATTCTTTGTATCCTTAGAAAAAGGTGAGGGATAGAATTATGCAAATAACGATTCGTGGACACCATTTAACCATTACGCCTGCTATTGAAGAAAATATAAAAATGAAATTTAGTCAAATGACTAAGCATCTAGATCAAGTGAATAGTATGCAAATTAAATTGGCTAAAGATCATCAAATTGATAAACGTTCTCATAAAGGGAGCTCTAATCATATTGCTGAGGCGATTATTCGCTTACCGGGGATTGAACTGTTTGCACAGGCGACAGCAGATGATATGTATACTTCGATTAATAAATTAACAGAAAAACTAAAAAGACAGCTTGCAAAACATAGAAAAATACAGTGTTCTTATCAACATGAGCTGGCAATTTTAACTTAAGTTTTTTTATCAAAAGAGGCTTTGCAAATAGCCTCTTTTTTTTATCGATAAAAAAAGAAACGGCTTACTGAATTATCTGAAAAAGTTATAGTAAAATGTATGGTTTGACGCCATGGTTGTATAAGAGGTCTAGTAATGAATAGTGAGCAGCTCACGCAAATTTTAAAAGAAGCTTTCCCTGAAGCAGAAGTAGCAGTGAGTGGCCAAGCTGGGAAATTCGACCTTCGAATTGTTGATGATCAGTTTGATGGCAAACGTACGATTACCCGTCAACAAGCCGTATATGCACCATTAAACTCTTATATCGCAAGTGGTGAAGTGCACGCAGTTACGATTCGCGCAATGACAAAAGACGAATGGCGCAAAGCAAGCCTTTTCGGAGCTTAAATATTAATGGATAAATTTTTAATTACGGGCGGTGTTAAGCTCGAGGGCGAAGTACGTATTTCTGGTGCTAAAAATGCTGCTCTGCCTTTACTTGCTGCAATGATTCTTGCAGATTCTCCGATTACTTTAACGAATGTACCTCATTTAAAAGATGTGAACACCTTAGTGAAGCTGATTGCTGGCTTAGGCATTACAATGAACTATGAGGGAGATACGGTTCGTGCGGATGCGTCAACATTAGATAATCAGTTTGCACCTTATGAACTTGTGAAAACTATGCGTGCATCAATTTTGGTACTTGGTCCACTATTGGCTCGCTATGGAAATGCTAAGGTTTCATTACCTGGTGGTTGTGCGATTGGTTCACGTCCTGTTGACCAGCATTTGAAAGCATTGGAAGCTTTAGGTGCGCAGATTGAAGTTGAAAATGGTTATGTCCATGCTTCTGTTGATGGTCGCTTAAAAGGTGGCGAAGTTATTTTTGATATGGTCACTGTTGGCGGTACAGAAAATATCTTGATGGCTGCTGTATTGGCTGATGGTGTGACGACAATTCGTAATGCTGCTCGTGAACCTGAAATTACTGACCTTGCACAAATGCTCATTAAAATGGGTGCCAAGATTGAAGGTCTGGACACAGATACATTAGTTGTAACTGGCGTTGAAAGTTTACATGGCTGTGAATATGCGGTTGTTGCGGATCGAATTGAAACTGGTTCATATTTAGCTGCTGCTGCAATTACAGGTGGTCGAGTTAAAACCACGCATACGGACCCAGCATTGTTAGAAGCAGTATTGGATAAGTTTGAAGAAATGGGTGCAGAAGTGACCCGTGGTGATAATTGGATTGAACTAGATATGCAAGGTAAACGTCCTAAAGCTGTGAGCTTTAGAACTTTACCTCATCCCGAATTTCCAACTGATATGCAAGCACAGCTTATGGCGGTCAATGTGATTGGTCGTGGTTTTGCAACGATTTCAGAAACAATTTTTGAAAATCGTTTTATGCATGTTCCTGAATTGTCACGTATGGGCGCAAATATTCAAGTGGAAGGGCATGATGCAGTCGTAACTGGCGTAGATAAATTGCAAGCTGCTCCAGTAATGGCGACTGATTTACGTGCATCATTTTCTCTTGTTCTCGCTGCATTAGTCGCAGAAGGGGAAACCTTAGTTGATCGTATCTATCATATCGATCGTGGCTATGAACAAGTTGAAGAAAAGTTACAAAGTTTAGGTGCTCAGATTAAGCGAGTAAAAGGATGAATGACTTAAGAAACGATGATCCAAATTTTGATGTAATGGGTAATTTTGATCATGGTTTAACCTTAGCACTCAGTAAAGGACGTATCCTAAAAGAGACATTACCTTTACTTGAGAATGCGGGTATTAATTTATTAGAAGATCCTGATAAATCACGTAAATTAATTTTCCCAACCACACATAAAAAAGTACGTATTTTGATTCTTCGTGCTTCTGATGTACCGACGTATGTTGAGAATGGTGCAGCAGATTTTGGTGTAGCGGGTAAAGATGTGCTGATGGAACATGGCGCCCAACATGTTTATGAGTTACTTGATCTAAAAATTGCAAATTGTAAATTGATGACTGCTGGTAAAGTTGGCATGGAACGTCCGAAAGGCCGTTTAAAAATTGCAACTAAATACGTGAATCTTACTCGTCAATACTATGCAAGTTTAGGCGAGCAAGTTGATGTGATCAAACTTTATGGATCTATGGAGCTTGCACCTTTGGTTGGGTTGGGTGATTACATCGTCGATGTGGTCGATACAGGTAATACTTTACGTGCCAATGGTTTAGAGCCATTAGAAGAAATTTGTAAAGTTTCTTCTCGTTTAATTGTCAATAAAGCGAGCTTTAAACGTAAACAAGCCGTGTTAAATCCAATTTTGACGCAACTTGAAGAAGCTGTGAAATCACGTTCAGTATGATTTTGTATGATGATTCAAAATAACCGTTCTTTTGAACGGTTTTTTTTATCGCTTAATTTTCTGATTAAGGGAAAGAATGTATTCCTTTCAGATTTGGCTGTGTGCTAAAAGGGTTTATCGTTTTGTGATTAGAGATAAGAATGAAAACGCCCTTACAGCGTAAACAAGAGTCTATTTTAAAATTACAAGCACAATCTATTCCTTACATCGAGTGGTTGCCGCATCTTGAATCGGTTGATGAAGTTATAGCCCGTTCAGTTGAAAGTATTGCCAAACGGGCGATTGCGTGTTTGATCATTATCCAAGTGGCATGTGATTTAAACAATCAGCAATTTGATCAAGAAACTAAAGACTTTATTGTTGATTTGCTAAATAAATTTGAAGTATTTGATGAGCTAACCCTTAAAGAACGAAATATTTTAAATCAAGAAGTTTCTCAACAAGATGTCGTGAATATGATTTGGAAGTATGAGGCTTACTGGGTTTTACTTTGGGCACTCGGAATTGTAAAAGAACTCAATTATCCAAATGAAATAGCAGATTGTGATTTTGCAGTTCAGGTAGTTTCTGCTTGTAGCTCATTTGATGAATTTATGCAGCAAGTTGAGTTAAGAAATCTAGATGAAATTTTAGATCAGGCAGATTTGACCTATCGTTATGATTGGGCATGCGTAGATGCTCGTTTAAAACAACAAGATGCGCCTGAAAATTTAAATGCTTCAGTTGTTGTGGAACGTCACGGTGCTTTGAATTGGCTAATACGGCATGATGGAGATTGGGATAATCCAGACTTAAATACATAAAATTTAGAATATTTAAACCTAAAAATGATTTTTCCTATTAAAGCAGGTGGAAATGCTGATGTTATCTTGCCCACAAGCGTGTTGAAAAAGAGTAAACTTAGCCTTCTCTTATTCGCCTTGTGGGTAAATTGATGCGACGTTTATCGACTCAGGATCAAAATTTTAAACAGGCATTTGCTGAACTTTTAGCATTTGAAACTGTGAATGATCCTCAATTAGTACAAACTGTAGACCAAATCATTGCTGATGTTCGTCAGTATGGTGATGATCATGTACTTAAATTAACACAACAGTTCGATCGACATCCAGCGCATCAATTCTCGGATTTGGAACTGACCCAAGCTCAACTTAAAACTGCATTTGAAGGCTTAAGCACAGAAATTCGTGAAGCCTTAGAATTGGCTGCAAAACGTATTCGTTCTTTCCATCAGGCACAAAAGCAGGAAGGTTGGACTTATGTTGATGATCTAGGTAATACATTAGGTCAGAAAGTCACACCACTTGATCGCGTCGGGATTTATGTTCCTGGTGGATTAGCATCTTATCCATCATCTGTACTTATGAATGCTTTACCAGCACATGTAGCAGGGGTTCCTGAAATTATCATGGTGGTTCCAGCGCCGAATGGTGAATTGAATCCATTGGTGTTAGCAGCTGCATATTTAGCAGGGGTAAGCCGTGTATTTACTATTGGTGGTGCTCAAGCCGTTGCTGCGTTAGCTTATGGAACGCAAACCATTCCAGCTGTCGATAAAATTACAGGACCGGGGAACCGTTTTGTAGCAGCAGCCAAACGTGCAGTCTTTGGTCAGGTAGGTATTGATATGATCGCAGGACCTTCGGAAATTTTAGTGTATGCCGAAGGGGAAAATAATGCTGAATGGTTGGCTATGGATGTATTGTCTCAAGCTGAGCATGATACGGTTGCACAAGCCATTTTTATTACGCCAGATGAAGCACTTTTAAATGCTGTCGAAACAGCCATTGAAAAGCATTTAAGTGAATTGCCAAAAGCAGAAATTGCTCGAACTTCGATTCAAAATCGTGGTGCGTTGGTACTAGTAAAGGATCGTGCGGAAGCGATTAAACTGATTAATCAGGTTGCTCCAGAGCATTTAGAATTATGTCTTGATGATGCTGAATTAATGAGCCAAGAGATTCGTCATGCAGGTGCGATCTTTATGGGGCGTTATACGCCTGAAGCGATCGGTGATTATTGTGCAGGTCCAAATCATGTTTTACCGACTTCGGGGACAGCACGTTTTTCTTCACCGCTCGGCGTTTATGATTTCCAAAAGCGTTCAAGTTTAATTATGTGCTCGCAAGAGGGCGTTAAAACTTTGGCTAAAACAGCAGATGTGTTGGCAGTTGAAGAAAATCTTGATGCCCATGCGCGCTCGGCACGCTATCGCTATCAATAACCGATTCGAAAAGAATAGATAGGGGCTGATAGAAGCCCCTTTTTTGAGATATATGAGAGTACAACAATGACGTTTACAACAGAACAAATGCGCTTTTGGAGTCCAGAAGTTCGTGAGCTTGAGCCCTATGTACCAGGTGAGCAGCCTAAGATTCAGAACTTACTAAAACTCAATACCAATGAAAATCCATATCCACCATCACCGAAAGTTGTGGAAGCAGTTCAAGCAGTTTTAACTCACCAAGCTGATGCTTTGCGCTTGTATCCAGATCCAGATGCGACGGCTTTAAAGCAAGCAATTGCCAAACAGCAGCATGTTGATGTTGCTCAAGTCTTTGTCGGTAATGGTTCGGATGAAGTTTTAGCGCATATTTTTAAGGCTTTTTTTATTCAGAAAGAGCCAATTCTCTACCCAGATATTACCTATAGTTTTTATCCTGTTTATAGCCAGTTTTTTGCAACACAAACCAAGCAGATTCCTTTGAATGACAAGTTCGAAATAGATGTTTGTGATTATGCACAGGAAAATGGCGGTATCATCATTACCAATCCGAATGCGCCAACCAGCATTGCATTAGGATTAGCGCAGATTGAGCAAGTACTTAAAACAAATCCTGATCGAGTCGTGGTGATTGATGAAGCCTATGTCGATTTTGGTGCAGAGTCAGCGGTACAATTGGTCAATCGATATGAGAACCTAGTTGTTTGCCAAACCACATCGAAATCGCGTTCATTGGCTGGTTTACGTGTTGGATTTGCGATTGCTCAAGCGCATTTGATTGCTGCACTTGAAGCAGTGAAGAATAGTTTTAATTCTTATCCAATCGATCGTTTTGCGATTGCTGCAGCGGTAGCCTCATTTGAAGATCAAGCTTATTTTGAAGCACAATGTGCCAAAGTGATTGAGAGTCGAGAAAAATTAGTTGGTGATCTCACGGCTTTAGGTTTTGATGTATTGCCATCGAAAGCCAATTTTATTTTTGCCACACATTCAGAATATGATGCTGCTCAACTGGCTCAAAAATTGCGTGAGCAGGGGATTATTGTGCGTTATTTCAATAAGCCACGGATTAATCAATTTTTACGCATCACGATTGGTACCGATGAACAAAATCAACGTCTAGTCGATACGCTTAAAACGCAAATTTTGTAATTTATAGAAAAATTTAGTTCTTAGGTTTTTGCCATGTATTGAGTAAATCAAGCATGGCAGAAATTTTATCAAAGCATTCTTGGTACTCGGCTTCCGCATCAGAAGCGATGGTTATGCCGCCACCTGCCCACATCGATAATTGATCCTGATATTTTTGAATACTACGGATTAAGATATTCCAGCAACCTGTTCCATCAAAATTAAAATAACCCAAACTTCCGCAATATGCGCCACGTGGAGCACCTTCTAATTCATCAATAATTTGCATAGCGCGAATTTTGGGTGCCCCTGTAATTGAACCACCTGGAAGGGCGGACAATAACATCTGCATGGGGTTTACTTCTTTTTTTAAGGTTGCAGTGATTTCACTGACCATATGATGAACTTGGTTGAAGCTTTCAATTTCGAAAAGTTTTGTAGTTTCTACAGATCCTATTTCCGCATAAACACTTAAATCATTCCGAAGTAAATCAACAATCATCACATTTTCAGCCTGATCTTTTTCAGAGCGACTTAGCTGGTCTTTAGATTGTTGGTCTCGCATAGCATCATCAAAACGAGGCATTGTACCTTTAATTGGTCGCGTTTTAATTTTTCGATTTGTTTGAAACTCGATAAATAACTCTGGAGAACAACTGAGTAGCTCAAAATCATGTATCTTTAGATAGGCCGCGTAAGGTGCATGGGTGAGCGCCCATAAATCCTGTGCTCGATCTAATAATGAACCTTGTGTTTTTGCAATAAACTCTTGAGTTAAATTAATTTGGTAGCAGTCACCAGCTTTGATATATTCCTGCACTTGATTAAATGCATGTAGGTATTGTTGCTTAGACCAGCGCGGATAGCATTTTTCTAATAATGAGAAAGGTGTTTTTTGAATATTGATTGATTGATTGAGTAGATTTATGACATTTTGATAAATACTTTCAGCTTCATTTTCATCACTATAAAAATACCAAGCATTATCCTGAAACTTTAAAAAAGTCGAATATAGACCTAAGAAAAAACTGGGCTGATTTCGTGAAACCATGTTTATAAATTGATTTGCACTATAGTCATAACTAAAAAAGCCAATATATCCACCACTAAAAGTAGTTCTCATTGAACTTTCTGAATTGGCTTGAAAATTTAAAAAATCGCTAATAGGTAAGGTTGCTTGTTCATTCTTATATTTATTAAATTGAGTTTTATAAAATTTTTTTAGTTCTGACTGTTCTAATACTAAAAATTCTTGAGGCAAAAAACCAATTGTCGGAGCGTGATTATCATATAAATAAACTAAACCAGTTAGTTCATTCAGTTGTATAAGAAGGTCAAATGCAGAGGTGAGTTGCGTGTCAAGTTTTTGCTGAAAATGAGACATAAAACAAAAATACATTCATATACATTTAGAAAATATAATTGTACTACAATCATCTAAACTCTACTGATATTTATCCTGTAGATAAAAGCTTGAAAAATATTTGTGAAATGTATTGTGATTCTATCTACTGAAATTGCAAAACAAGTTGCAATTTTCATGAATTGATTTAAGAAAGCGCAATTGTTTACATTTTGCAGTGATTTTGGCGGATGATAAAAGGTCGAAATAGGATATTTGACTATGATTTTCTAAAAATGCTGATTAAAAAATTATAGTGCTTTCCAGATGTTAGAGCATATAAGTTAAAGTGATGCATGAAAAAAGTATCATGCCGTTTGTCGGGTTATTTATAAAAATCGATTAACAGTAGTTGAACATAAAATAACAAACCTGTAATTTAGTACTTGCTAAACGAACTACTCAAGGATTGGAAGTTCAAGTTGTCATTAAGAAAAAAACGACCGTGGACAGTTTAGAGTAGTGAAAGTCAAAAAATAAATGCTCTTGGGAGAGTGCTCAATGAAAATGTTTACTAAACTAGCTTTAGTTTCTTCAATGGCGATTAGCGCGAATGCAATGGCTATGCAGTCAATGGATGATGCTGCACTAAGCGCTGCAACAGGTCAAGACGGTATCAATAT
Organism: Acinetobacter sp. AG1; assembly: GCF_001005525.1. Lineage (NCBI taxonomy): Bacteria > Pseudomonadati > Pseudomonadota > Gammaproteobacteria > Moraxellales > Moraxellaceae > Acinetobacter > Acinetobacter sp. AG1. The sequence goes on from NZ_LBMZ01000123.1 coordinate 10,399, forward strand.
TGGTATCGGTATTTCTAAAATTGAAATTGAAAAAGTTTTAATTCACGATAACGATGGTTTAAATGGTACAGCTGCTAATGCTGGTGCTATCGTAATTAAATCAAATGGTACTGGTGCAACTGCTGCTAACGGTATCGTAATTACTGCTCCAATGGATGCTACAGGTACTGCTGTAGATAATACTCGTGCTTTAGCATCACACAACCTTGCTGATCTTACAATTGATACAGACAAAGGTACTGGTACAAATGGTGCGTTCCTTAATGTAGCAGCTGCTGTATCTGGTTTAGATATTTATATCGGTGAAATTGGTGTGTCTGGCTCTAATGCAGCAAGCACTACAGCTGTTCGTCGTGGTAATGATGCAGCTAACTACAACACAATTTTATCTGGTTTAACAATCAAGACTGGTCTTACAAGCGCTAATATTCAGTTAGGTGCTGCTCCACAAGGTGCAATGATTGTATTGAATACAACTATGCAAGGTGGTTTAGAGATTAAAAACCTAGGTATTGTTGATAGTTCTACTAAAACTGGTACTGCAGATGGTACAACTGGTAACCGTGCTGCAGGTCAAATTTTCCTTGATAGCATCAAAGTTTCAGATGCTAGCCAAGCTAATTTAACTGTTAATGCTGCAGTAAGTGTAGTTGGTAAAGAAGGTTCTAACAACGGTTACTTACGTATTATCACTGGTTCTGGTGCTACTACACCTAAAACTGATATGTACATCAAAGGTGTTCATTTAGGTAGCCAAGCAGCGGCTTCAATTGGTGATGTAGAAGTTCAAGGTTTACAAACTTACTATTTCAACGGTACTGCAAATGTTCAAGGTTCTATGATCACTATTTCTGGTCACTAATCTTATAATAAAAAAAGCGCACTAGTTGCGCTTTTTTTTATTTGAAATAAGTATTTTTTATGTGCTAAAAAACTGAAAATAGTTTTGCTAAAGCACAATAAATTACTTAATGACAACTAATTTTTATTAAAAAATACATTTCGTCAAAAAAAACTAAAAAAAAGCTGTTTTTTTTTATAAAAAAAGGTATCTTCAACATGCAGGGATGAGGTGTTTACGGACACTAAAATAAAATGAATAAGGCAAGTTGTGCCACTGTTAGAAAAAGAGACGTATGTTAGAGATCGCTTTAGGCTCAGCATTGATGTATTACTTTACAACGCAAGCCTTCGAAATAGAAAAAAAACCAGAAGGTACTGTATATTATACAGAGACCTTAGATTCTCGTAATCCTTCTTTTACACGTAATCATCGTGAGGCGGTCACAATTAAACCTGCTATAGAAGATCAATTTCGAGGAATTGTACGTCAGGCGTATGATTATAGTTGTGGCTCGGCAGCATTAACTACGCTGTTAAATGGCTATGGTGGTTTACGTTTGACTGAACAACAAACGATGACAGGTTTGCTTCAGTATGGTGAGTATCAGCGTATTATTGAGCGCCGTAGTTTTTCTCTGTTAGACATGAAGCGATTTGTTACTGCACTTGGGTTGAATAGTGGTGGGTATCGAGGGGAGTTTTCAGATTTAACCAGTTTAAAACAGCCTGCAATTGTTCCTATTACTTATGCTGGTTTTAAACATTTTGTTGTATATAAAGCATATAAAAATGGTCGAGTTTATGTGGCTGATCCATCATTAGGCAATATTAGTTTTGATGAAATTCGCTTTAAACAGATTTGGGATAATAATACACTTTTCATTGTAGATATTCCGGAAGAGTATCGTAAAAACTTATTAGCGTTGCAAGACTCAGATATGCGTCATGTAGAAGATGCAACTGTCAATAAATACGCTCTTGCGGAAATTCAGTTCCCGACACAAAAGTTTGAACGTATGGCCGATAAAGCATCAACAATGCGCCGAGTATTAGATGCAGACCCTACTTCCGCTACTTACAATCAACCAATTACGACTTTTATGCGCTTATATTACAAGCGGAAGTAATTTAGAAATCATTAAAATTAATGTATTAATAGGATGTAACGCAAAATGAAAAGTCCATGGATGAACATCAGTGTGTTGGCATTAAGTATGAGTGCAGTAACAACAACACTTTATGCTGAAGAACAGAAATCAACGGAAGTTCAGACCGAACAAACAGCGCAAGTAGATCAAGCTACAGATGCAGTGAAAGATGAGTCCAATGTAAAAGCTGGTGAAAGTCAAGCAACACAAGCAGCAAATGCATTACAAAAGCAAGAAGGTGATGCGACTAAAGAAACAAATTTACAAGAAGTATTTACATCTAACGAACGTCAATATTCATTGATAAAAAAAGGCGTTATTTCTTCTTATTATGACATTGATTACACATACTATCGAGATAGTAGACTAGATCTTGCTACGGGCGATAGTACAAGTGCTTTACAACGCTTACGTGTTGAAGAAGATGCAAACCATACACTTACAAATACATTTACTACCCAATATGGTTTACTTGATAACTTGACCTTATCAGCATCTATTCCTCTCATAGCAAAAAAAGATTTATTACAGCAAAAAACAGCCGCAGGTTTAGGTGATATTTCTTTTGGAGCTCGTTGGGAACCATTTCCTTTAAAACAAGGACGTCTTCCGTTGGTTTTATTTGGTAATTTATCAACTAAAACTGGTGATAGTCCTTATGAAATTGGTATTGATGAGCTGTCAACTGGTAAAGGTTATTATTCAGTTGGTTTTGGTGCAAGTACTCGCAAATACATCGATCCTGTTGTGCTTTTTAGCTCAGTATCGGCGAACTATGGTCTGAAAGAATCTGGACTTAACCAATTACGCGGAAACAGAGTGTTGGAAAGTTTTGATCCAGGTTTAAGTGGTGGTTTTTCATTCGGATTTGCATATTCGTTTAACTACGACGTATCACTCACAATGTCCTATCAGCAAAGTTTTAACACTGGTGCAAAATTCTACTTCAAGAATGATGAAAGTTATAAATCGGCTGATCAAAGTAGTGCGATGCTTTCTTTTGCCTTAGGAGTTAGAGTCTCACCTGAAACAATTGTAAATGGTACAGTTGGTATTGGTTTAACGGAAGATGCTCCTGATGTATCCCTAGGATTATCTTTCCCACTCGATATTATAGGTTTTGGCAAAAAAGTTCGTTAAGGAGATGTAATGGTGAAATACCTAAAATTATGTCCTTTGACGGCAGCAATTTTTTTAGCTAGCTTATCTAATATTGCTAACGCACAATTAGGACAGGACTTATCTGTAGATTTACGTTCATTATCATTAGGAAATGCAGTTACTGCTGATCCACCAGGGATTAGTGCGGTACATTTTAATCCAGCAGCATTAGCTAAGATTGATGGGTTACAAACTGATGTGCAAGGTATTTTAGCTAACTTTGCTATTCAACGTGAGTATTCAGCTCCTGCTGGTTATAATGTTTTTGGTTATTCAGATGATCCATTGGTTTGTAATGATGGACCAGAAGTTAGAACTGGAATTTGTACAGATTTTAAAGGAACAGTTCACGGGGACGTTGAATACGCAAGTATTTATGTACCGATTCTCAAAAAAATCGTAGATTTAGGACCTAATTCTCCATTAGCTGCACCAACTGCAGCGATTGCTTATAAGCCACCTGGTTCCAAAGTAACCTATGCGACAGCTATGTACGCACCATTAGTTGCAGGTTTTGGCGCAGAAGATGGTAATCCAAGTAATTATATGGGCCAACAAGTTGCATTAGAGCGTATTACCTATTTATCCCCATCTTTTGGCTATCAAGTGAATGATCATTTATCAGTTGGTGCATCATTTGGTATGTCTTATCAAGCGATCGCACTTAAAACGGATCTACGCTTTCCAAATGAAATGATTGGTGTATTGCGAATGGTAGATGAAGTGGTATGTACTCCATTTAAGAATAATGGGGATATTATCACCGATTTACTATTATTTGGTATTTGTAATGCCAAAGAAGGTATGAACCCGTTTAGTAAAATGGGGGCAATGGATGTATCTTTAGAGCAATCATTAAGTCCAAGTTATAATTTGGGCGTATTATGGGAGCCAACCGATGATTTTAGTTTTGGTATGGTCTATCAAAGTGAAGCTAAAATGCGATTGCGAGGTAAATATTTAATTAATAATGCGACAGCTCCACAACAACTCGTAGCTGGTTTAAATTCGTCAGCAACTGGTCAAATTCTTGCGGCAATTCTTGGCTTGCCTGGGTATGTTCCTAATGTGGAATCTGGTTTAGTTGCCATGGATTTTAAATATCCACAACATTTTAAAGCGGGTATAAAATATAAAATATTTCCCGACTTGCAAATGAACTTTGATCTCGGTTGGACCGACTTCGCTGCGTGGGATAAGTTTAAGTTTGAATTTGATCGACAAATATCATTATTAAAGGTTGCTAAACTTTTGTCTGCTGATGTGACGGATCGTTCTTTAGCTTTACCTTTAAAGTTTCAATCATCTTGGCGTTGGGGAATCGGTTTTGAGTATTCTGCAACTGATCGGCTGAAGTTACGCATGGGTTATGAGCCTCGTACAAGTTCAATTCCGGACGACAAACGGAATACGATGGTACCAATTAATAATGCTCAACTGTTCGGTTTAGGTGTTGGTTATCGATTTGATCAAGATACAGATTTAGATCTTTCAATTGGCTTCTTACGCAGTCGTGATGATATTCCTGCAAATACTAGTAGTCTTGCAAATAAAACAGGGGTTGATAATATTTTGTTAAACCCATATGCAGGCTTAGATATTAAAACCAATACTAAGATCACTTTGCTTGGTATCAACTATAGAACAAAATGGTAATGTTAACGACTATGAAAATAAAACAATCTAAGCTTGCAATAGCTGTAATTATTACTGTTATTGCAAGTACTTCGGTTGTATATGCAGAAGGTTTTTATACAATTATTGGTCCTGATGGAAGACCAATGATTATTCCTAAAAAACCAACAGAAAATGAGAATAGAACAGATAAGGTTATACATTCTACTCATGTTGATTCTTCGGCAGCATCAGAAAAAAACCTACCAGTTAGAAATAATGTAAATTTAAATTTACCAACAATACCAATGTCTAAGCAAGATGCTGTTAAGAATACAGTTAAAATGCAATCATCTTCAGAATCAAGATTAGCTTCTGAAGTAGTTAATCAACCAAAATCTCAAAATTTTATAAATACTTCAAAAGAAATAATTGATGCCAATACTAATAAAAAGATAACACCAAAATTAAATGTTGCTAGTAAAAGTCTAACTACTATTGAGGCAGAATCATCTGCTTCATCTGCTTCATCTGCTTCATCTGCTTCATCTGCTTCATCTGCTTCATCTGCATTCATACAAGTAGATGGTGTTGAATATGTCAATAATGAATATTTAGAAGATCAGGAATTTAATTTAGAGGGTAAAAAGCGCTTTTATAGTATGCCTGATGGTACAGGACGTATAGAGACGATAGAGCGTAAAAAAGGTATAAGTCGATCAATTTTGGATAAAGTATTAAACAAATCAAACCAGAATCTAACTTCAATTACTTTATCTAATAATTATGTGCGTTTATCTGCGCAAGATTTATCTTTGGCATTTGAGAATGATCGCTGTTTCTTAGAAAGTTATAGTAAAAATAAAACGATCAAGAGTTTAGTTCCCGAAAAAGAAATTGGCTTATGGCCTCGTAAACCTATAAAAGAAAAATTTGAATATGAATTGGTTAAGCTTGATCAAAATATCCAATATATGCAATTTGATTCTTATGCATCTAATACTGATAAACCGACATATTATTGGCCTTTGGTGATTTTTTTAGATAAGTCTGGTTGTATATTAGAAGGTGTGAGTGGGTTTAAGAATCAGAAGATTCCAGCAACATTATTACAACATGCAGCTCTTCAAGGTGTAATTAAGATACCGCCTAAAAGTTATTATATGATGATGACTCCATTAGCATCAGCCGTGGATGTTCCAGAGCAGGAACTTTCAAATCAAGGACAGATTAAGATTGCTGCTTTACAGTAAGCATTAATAGGATGAACCCATGACAAATAACAAAATTTTCTTACCCTTTGCTTTAACGACATTAGTAGCATTATTACAAGGCTGTGGAGGCGAGAGTACAAAAATTAATGAAGATCCAAATAAAGGGGTTAGTGGCGTAACAACTAATACGAGTTGCACTCCTACAAGTAGTGACTGTCTACCCTTTGCCATGGATTATCCTATTTCTGGTTTAAATTTTGATTGTAGTAGTGATAAAGTCAATCACTTTGTAACTAAGCTTGGCTCAAATAATGTTACGGGAGCTTGTAAATTAGGCGACACGGCAACTTTTTATATACAAGGTAAAGATGCTAGGAAAATTAACCTTGGTGTTGTGAAATTGGATGATATTTCCAAGATTAATGATTTAAGGTATCCTGTACCGCGACTTCGAGTAATTGATTTAGCAAGTGCATTAACAGGCAAAATGCCAACAGCGCTTGATCCAAATGATGAGACTATTCGTGTAGCTATAGCATTAATAAAAATTTTCCATAGCATTGGTCTTGAGCAAGAAGATAATGCTTTGGGGGATATTCAACCTACTCAGATTACTGATGAAAAGAAAGATCTATTATCTCAATTAACTAAAGATATTGGTGTCGCTGAACTGAGTAATGGATCTTACGTCGATATATTAAAGCCATGGTTGAATGTTAGTAATGTAACAGATGAACAAGCGATGGTGCTGCTTCAGCGTCTCTTAAATTTATCTAATGCAGGTGTATGGCAAACAACAATACCTTTCTTAAAAGCGGGTACAATTACACCTTCAGTTAAGACTCCAGATGGCTTTTTTGGTTGTAATCAATCAAATTATAATGATTGCGTAAATCCTGATAAAGGTAATGACCTTATACATTCGATGGGGGAGGTCTTTTTACTTACAGATCGACAAGGATATACAATAGGAACAGGTCAACAATGGAGAGGTCCTGCAAGTTTTATAGAGGGTAAACTTTATCCACCATCTGTATTAATTACTAAAGTCAAAGCTCAAAAAGTACAAATTAATCCTCAAAATACGTGGTTGAATCCTATTAATCGTGAAATAAACTCTAACCAACCGCTGCGTTTTGCTTTGACAACCAACCCATCAGAAGACTTAAAATTTAAGCAAGGTAAGTTGATTAACGGTCATACAATACCTGGGACAGAATATGTTTATAGACTGCTATTAAATGCTAAAGATACTGACCCTGTAAATACAGCACATTTGGGGCAATGGGAGCAAGCTATAGATGGTCGAGCTTATAATGGAAGTTTAGAAATTTATAAAGCAAACCCGCCAAGTTACTTAGGTAAAGATGTTTTTAAAACTAGTACAAATGTAAAAACAAATCAAAAATATATTTTCCCTTTATATGCGACTCTAATTTTTGGTTTCTCTGATAATAGTATTCCTGACTCAGAAAAAATTAAATTAGGGATTGTAATTGACGAGAATGGTGATATCCGAACTGATATTCGTAAAAATTCTACATCTAGTGATATGTCTGGAGAGTGTGGAAAAATCCAATCTATTAATTCAGATGGGACGATCACTGATGAATTTGGAGAAACTCAATATCGTATAGGCTCTACAGGAGCAACCTCTTTTACACCTACAAGTAAATCAGTATCTGTCCGAGCAATTTTGTCTAATCCAAAATTTGGTGTATTAAATGGTGCTATGTTTGGATTAAATGTTGGCGTTATTTATAACGAGACGATTAGAGCTATTGGTGGCGCTAAAATTAATATTCATAATTTATTAAGTGATGCACCACAAAAGGAAATAACATTAACTGACTTTACTGAGACAAGTAGTACAGTATATTGGTCAAACACTTACGCTTATTATCAGGGTGTGTATGTAAATTTATACGATAGTTTGAAAGACGACACAGAGCGAAATAAGTATGTTAAACCAACAGATGAAGATCGTAAAATGGCTAAACGCTGGACTGGTCCAGTGACTATTCAACTTGCAGATCAAAATTTAAATGCTTGTAAAGCTGTTAAGACAAAATAAAAGTTAAATAAAAAGACCGCGATAAGCGGTCTTTTTTATTTAACCTGTATGATCTAAACGTGTGCCTAATGTTTCTAAATGAGAAGGAAATAATCCTAGTTTACGATCTGCAAAATAATGTTTTAAAGTTTGTTCTACACTTGGAAATGCCAGTTCCGCCCAAGGGATATCATGTTCTTCAAATAAACGGCATTCGAGACTTTCTTCTCCAGCTCCAAAAACACCATCTTTCAATTGTGCTTTAAATAGAACATAAATTTGTCCAATACGTGGAATATTGTACATGCAATATAACTGTTCGATTTCAGCTTCTGCTTCAGCTTCTTCTCGTGTTTCACGAGCAGCACCTTGTTCCATGGTTTCAAATAATTCCATGTAGCCTGCTGGGAGTGTCCATAGCCCATAACGTGGTTCAATAGCGCGCCGACACAATAAAACTTTATTATCCCAAATGGCTAATGCACCGCAAATAACTTTCGGATTTTCATAGTGGATGTTGCCACAGTGTGTGCAGACGAGCCGTGTTTTATGATCACCTAGCGGGATTCTTGCTTCAGTTTGATGTCCACACGCAACGCAAAAGCTCATAATTATCATCAGCTACAGAGATAACTCAGCATAACTGAATTTTGATCACTTCGCATCATGATCTATGATTGTGATTGAAATTTCAGTTATGATGATTTGTAAGGAAAACGAGAAAAAGAGATGAGTCATATGGAAGAACCATCGTTAATACAGCTTTTACAACAACGGTTGCGTTTTTCCAAACGAATCCAACAAGCTGATGCAGCGGTTTTAATTGCAATTACACAAGAACAGCAACCTAAGGTCTTACTCACACGTCGTTCAATCCATTTATCTCAACATGCAGGTGAGGTGTCTTTTCCGGGAGGAAAGCGTGATCCGAGTGATACTAGCAATATTGTAGTTGCTTTACGTGAAGCACAAGAAGAAACAGCACTTAATCCGTTCGATGTCAAACTGTTAGGTGATTTACCGATACAACGTGCGCGTAGTGGTTTATCTGTGAAACCGATTGTAGGATTAATTCCCGCAGAAGTAGATCTAATTGCACAACCTACAGAGATAGATCGTATTTTTTTTGCACCATTGCAGCAGCTAATTGATGCACCGCCTTTACCCTATGAAGTGCGTTTAGCTCGACAATCAATTTATTTTCCGAGTATGCAGGTTGAAAATGAGATCGTATGGGGCTTAACCGCTCGAATGTTAGTATCATTATTTCAATATGGACTAGGACATCAAAAAAAATGGCCTTTTTTAGTTAATCCTCCTCATTTTGGATTATCTAAATTCTAATCACGTCTTCTTAAAATAGAGTAGTATTTTGTCATGATGTACACATATCAAGGATTGAGCCCTAAAGCATTACATGAACCTTGGGATGGCTGGATTGCACCGAATGCAACGGTGATTGGTCAAGCTGAGTTAGGTCGCCAAGTCAGTATTTGGTTTGGTGCGGTTGTAAGAGCTGATAACTGTAAAATTCGGATTGGAAATTTCTCGAATATTCAAGAGAATGCAGTTTTACATACTGATGCAGGTATTGAACTGAATATTGGGGACTATGTGACAGTCGGTCATCAAGCAATGTTGCATGGCTGTACGATTGGAGATAATTCTTTAATTGGTATCAATGCTGTAGTTTTAAATAATGCTGTGATTGGTAAAAATTGTATTATCGGTGCAAATGCATTGATTCCTGAGGGTAAAGTTATTCCTGATAATTCTGTAGTCATGGGGTCCCCAGGAAAAGTGATCAAAACATTAGATGAGCATGGCGCTGCACGGTTACGCTTGAGTGCTTTACATTATGCTGAACACTATAAGAATTTTTTAGTATTGGAAGAGTTTAATTTCTAATAATTACGAGTTGATATATTGTGTTTCTTTAGCCAAGTATATCCTTGGCTTTTTTGTATCTATAAAAAGCCAATAACTCGCTTAGGGCGCTTGAGTGGGGTATGATACTCGACGTTTTTTATCTCTTTTAAGCTAAGGTTTTTGCATGAAGTTGCTTGCATTGGAAACTGCAAATGAGCACTGTTCAGTTTCATTAATTGATGATGTTCAAGAACTCTATTTTCAATTAGATGAGCGACCAAAAGCACAAACGCAAACCATTTTGCCATTAACTGAACAGGCGCTATTACAGACTCAAACTCAATTGGCTGATCTGGCTGCAATTGCGTTTAGTCGTGGACCAGGTTCATTTAGTGGTGTACGTATTAATGCTGCGGTTGCTCAAGCTTTGGCATGGTCACAAGATTTGCCTGTTATTCCTGTATCAAGCTTGCAAGCGTTGGCGCAAGCTGCATATCGTTTGACAGGATTACAGCAGGTTACAGCTGTTTTAGATGCGCGTATGCAAGAAGTTTATATTGCTAATTTTAGTCTAGATGAAGATGGGATTATGCATGCTGTTGATGAAGAAAAATTATTAAATTATGAACAAGCGACCGCATATCGTAAATTTACGGCGATTGGCTCAGGTTCAGAATTGATTAAGCCAAGTCAAATAGACTCGCAAGAGGCTTCCATTCTAAAAACGTCTGCAACAGAAATTCGAGCAACTGCGCAGGATATTGCAACCATTGCGCGAGTTTATGCTGTACAAAAAAAATGGGTTGATGCTGAACATGCACTACCTGTGTATTTACGTGATGATGCATGGAAAAAAATTCCAGAACAAAGTAAAGCGAATTAAGGTTAATTATGGATCTTTTATTGCTATTTAAAGCAGCAATTATGGGTTTGGTGGAAGGGATTACTGAATTTCTACCGATCTCAAGTACAGGGCACTTGATTCTAGCAGGGCAGTTGTTAGATTTCTGGACGCTTGAAAAGCGAGAAATGTTTGCTGTTGCAGTACAAATTGGTGCAATTGCAGCGGTAATCTATGAATATTGGGGCAAGCTGTGGGGAGCATTAATTGGAGCACTCACCGGTCAAGAACAAGGTCGCCGTTTAAGCCTGAATTTAATTATCGCTTCTATTCCAATTGTGATTATCGGATTGACCTTTGGCGATGTGGTGAAGGCTTATTTGTTTAATGCAGTTACGGTCGCAATTGCGCTCATTGTCGGTGGTTTCGTCATTTTATGGGCTGAACGCCGCCAGCATAAAATTATAAGTCCTGAAGTTGAGGATTTGACATTCAAGCAGGCAACGCTGATTGGTTTGATTCAATGTTTTGCGTTAATTCCTGGGACTTCACGTTCTGGTTCAACCATTATTGGTTCATTATTCTTAGGTATTTCACGTAAAGCAGCGGCTGAATTTTCATTCTTCCTCGGTATTCCTGTATTGATGGGTGCAGGCTTACTGGATATGTATAAAATGCGTCATGAATTACATAGTAATGATATGGCTATTTTAGTAGTTGGAATTATTGTTGCCTTTGTTTCAGCTTTAATTGTGATTCGTGCATTAATTCGTTATGTCTCTAAGCATGATTTCACCGCTTTTGCTTACTACCGTATAGTCTTTGGTTTATTTATTTTGGCGACATGGTGGACAGGTTGGGTGCATTGGTAATGCAGATGATCTGTTGGTATCAGACGGAGTACGCGGAGAGATTTCAACAACTTCAAACTCGTTTAGCCAGTTTTGATGTCGAACTAAAAGGTCAAATCGTTGAAAAAGTGAATGCGCGTTTCCTTCGTCTGAATCCAGAAATGGCTTTAGTTTTAGATGAGGATGGACTCAGTCTGGCTGCGAATGGGATGAAAATGCAACCTGATTGGCGTGCTGAAATTCCTCGTTTAAAACGAGCCAGTCTGAAATCTGAAATGATCGCAAGAGCATGTCAATTAGGTGAAAAACCTAGCTTAATTGATGCAACAGCTGGTTTAGGTCATGATAGTTTATTGATGGCTTACTTGGGTGCTGATGTGCGTTTAATTGAACGTCATCCCATCCTATTTGTATTATTAGAATATACCAAAGCCCAAGCAGAACGAGATCCTTTTTTGCAATCTGTTATGCCACAGATTCAACTCATTTATGCTGATTCAACTGATTATTTACATGAGTTAAAGCAGCGAGATGAACAAGTCGATGTCGTTTATTTAGATCCGATGTTCCCACAGCGAGATCAAAACCACCAAGCACAGAAGAAACAGGCACAGGTCAAAAAGCAAATGCAATTATTGCATATGTTATTACCTGAAGATGGTGAAATGGATTTAGGTGATGAATTATTGCATCTTGCCAGTAAAATCGCTAAACGCGTTATTGTAAAACGACCACGACATGCTGTTTATTTGGCCGATCAAGCTCCAGATCATCAATGGCTAGGTGATGCTTGTCGTTTTGATGCATATTTTCCCAAAAGTTCAACTTAACTTTTATCCAAGTGATTGTTTAGCTTAGGTGAATGCTCGGTAAAGATTTGTGATATAGTGCAAAAGCATGATTGATAAAAAATTCTTGTCGAGCTTAAATGAAGGAAAGACGTTGTTCCTTTTAGGAAAAGTCATATTCATTTTATAAAAGATAGACATATTCTCAATCTAAGCTTGAAAAGAGAAATACCCGAAGAACTTTATGATCGACCTCAAACCCTCCATTAATATCTGGCATGATTTTAAAAGTAACCAAATTGCTGGAATGTGGTTGTTCCTTGGGTCTCGACGTTCCTTACAGATTGTTCATCCATCAATTACGCAACTCATTATTTGGGGTATTTTAGGTGGTTGTACCAACTCACTTTATAGCTGGTTGGTGGCAGGGCAAATTGGTGAGTTCAACCCTCAAGGTTTGATTGGTTACGCACTTTGGCCTTTTATTGCCTTAATTGTGGGGATTTTCCTTTCGCAACGCATGAACCAAGCCCGTTTAATGCTTGTACCCGCATTATTATGGTTAGTGCTTGATACCAATATCCTATTATTACAGTGCTTGATCCAATATTTAGGCTCAAATGGCTATCTAAATTTCATTCCCGATACAATCTATAATGGTTTCTTACCACCATTATTTGTTGGGCTATTTGTTTGGCAAAGTCTGGCTGTGATTTGGGTATTTTCACGGGCATTAAATTGGCCGTGGTGGGAGCGTGCTTTAGTTTTTATTGCGACTATTGCAACAATGGTGGTTTGGCAACTTTCGGTAAAAGATCAACCGATTTGGAAAGTTGAAGAAACACCACCAAGTTTTGCTGAAGATGCTTTTTATGCGCAAAGTCATGTGTTGGACAAAGCTTTAGATCAAATCCAATATGGTGATATTGCGAAAAGCCATTGGTATTTTATGGGCGTAGCTGGGGATAGCTACGCTGATGTTTTTAAATCTGAAATTGAGCGCATTAGAGAGCAATTTGATACTCGTTTTGGAACGTTTGGACGTTCCATTATGTTGATTAACAATCCTGCGACACGTTTAGATGTTCCAATTGCATCTAAAACCAGTATTGAGTTAGCGTTGCGTCGGATTGGTCAGCAGATGAACCGTGATAGCGATGTATTATTTCTTTATATGACATCCCACGGTGAGCGTAATCATTTTGAAATCGAAAATGCACCATTAGAATTAGGGCAAGTCGATCCGAAATGGCTACGTGAAACGCTTGATAAATCAGGGATTCGTTGGCGAGTGATTGTAATTTCAGCTTGTTATTCAGGAAGTTTTATTCCAGCGTTACAGTCGCCTGAAACCTTAATTATTACTGCTTCAGCCGCAGATAAAACCTCTTTTGGTTGTAATAATGAAGCGGATTACACTTATTTTGGTCGTGCTTTCTTCGATTTGGCGATGCGTGAACAATCCTCAATGAAAAAAGCATTTGATCAGTCTAAACAAACTGTGACACAGTGGGAAACAGCTCAAGGATTTGAACCATCTGAGCCGCAATGGGCCATTGGTCGTAACATGGAATTGATGTTGCCACAACTTGAGCCATATTTATTCCCGACACAAAATATCACAACAACAGACATTACAAAAACACAGGATAATCAACATGCAGCTACTGCAAAAAAATCGTTGTTTTGAGGGTGAACAGCGTATTTATCAACTGGAATCACAGCATCTTAAAGGTCTAACCAAAGTTGGAGTGTATTTACCTCCTGCTGCTTTAGAAGGAAAGCCTTGTTCAGCATTATTTTATCTTGCGGGTTTAACTTGCACTGAAGACACCTTTGCGATTAAAGCACATGCACAGCGCATGGCTGCTCGACTGAGTTTGATTCTAATCAGCCCTGATACCTCTCCGCGTGGAGAGGGGGTTGCGCAGGGTGATCATTGGGATATTGGTCAGGGTGCAGGCTTTTATATCAATGCTATTCAACAACCTTGGGCTGAACATTACCAAATGGAGTCTTATTTGGTTGATGAACTTTATGCACATGTTTTACAAGCATTTCCGATTATTGAAAGTCAGATTGGAATTTTTGGACATTCAATGGGTGGACATGGTGCATTAACTTTGGCGTTTAAATACCCAGAGCAATTTAAATCGGTTTCAGCTTTTGCTCCGATTTGCGCGCCAAGTATTTGTCCGTGGGGAGAAAAGGCATTTAGTCACTATTTAGGTACCGATCAACAGCAATGGTTAGCACATGATGCAACCGCTTTAGTTCAGCAAAAGGGTGGAATTTTTGAGGAAATTTTAATTGATCAAGGTCTAGAAGATCAGTTTTATGCCCAATTAAACCCTGAAAAGTTTAAGCAAGTTTGCTTGGATGCAGGGCAACATTTAACTTTACGCCAGCACAAGGGCTATGATCATGGGTATTACTTTATTCAAAGTTTTATTGATGATCATCTGCAATTTCATGCGATTCAGTTAGAGAAGGAAATGGCTTAAAAAAAGAAGCTCGATTGAGCTTCTTTTTTAATGATGCTGCCATTCAACAATAAACTCTTGTTGTGCCATACGATTTAAATGATCAATAACCACCTGTTCTAGACGAGCAACATCTTCTTGCTGATTTTCAATCAATACATCTAAATGCTGTTCTTGTGGTGTAAGCGTCACCGTTGCAGTCGGCATAAAAATTTTTGAATACAGCTCAGTCTCTGATACTTCAAATTTGTGCTTCCAGTGATTCAATAAACGTTTACTGATACGTTTACCTTCGTGAGTTGTAATTTGTGTCTTACTATTCATTTTTTAACTTCATATTCTGATTTCACCATTAAAAAAATAGCAAAATCATATGCAGTTAAAAATAGTATTCATGCAACGTGTTGTTGCAAGTTTGCAATGTCGTAATCGTATCTTTGTAACAGCCTAAAGCCGATGAATTTGTTATAATTCAATTATCATTTTTCAAAGTTTACCAGGTCATTCATGTCCAAGCCTTATTTAATTGCGCCTTCGATTTTATCTGCTGATTTTGCACGTTTAGGTGAAGATGTAGAAAAAGTTTTAGCTGCGGGTGCAGACGTTGTGCATTTTGATGTCATGGATAACCATTATGTACCAAACTTAACTTTTGGTGCAGGTATTTGTAAGGCATTGAAAAATTATGGAATTAAGGCACCAATTGATGTGCATCTGATGGTTTCACCTGTTGATCGTATGATCGGTGATTTTTTGGAGGCAGGTGCAGATATTATTACTTTCCATCCAGAAGCAACGGATCATATTGATCGTTCTTTACAACTGATCAAGGCAGGTGGCGCTAAAGCAGGTTTAGTTTTCAATCCAGCAACACCTTTACATTATCTTGATTATGTTCTCGATAAAGTAGATCAAATTTTATTGATGAGTGTGAACCCTGGTTTTGGTGGGCAAAAATTTATTCCAATGACATTGGAGAAACTTCGCCAAGCACGCAAAATCATTGATGTCAGTGGTCTTGATATTCGCTTAGAGGTTGATGGTGGCGTCGGTCCAGCAAATATTCGTGAAATTGCTGAAGCGGGTGCGGATATGTTTGTAGCTGGTTCGGCAATTTTTGGTCAACCTGACTATAAAACTGTAATTGATCAAATGCGTGCAGAGTTAGCTCAAGTTGGTGCAAAAGAAATTTAGTGTTTTCATACTATTTTTCACATAAGGTTGTGGATAACTTTGTTTATAACTGGGTGGATAACCGTGTTGATAAGCGAGTGGATAAGATGTTGTTAAAATAAACAAAATGATTTCAGTTGTTTATATTCTCAACAAAAATATCAAAAAAGGACAAATTTTTGTCCTTTTTTTGTTCGTCAAGTCCTTTATTTTGCTTTATTTTTGTTCATAACGTACTTTATTCTTTTTCGTTTGATAAATCGGCAGTTCTGTTGCTTAAATGCATGAAATTAGCGTAATTTGAACATAAAGTAGATTGTGCATAAGATAGAAAGAAATTATGCTAAGCAAATCGCATTCATTTGATGATTGATCCAAGGATATTTAGTGCAACTTCATAAAAAATACAAGCATCTATGGTTTGTATTCCTGATGATATTTTTCATCGGGGGAAGCGGTGCGTCTATTGCAGCAGTCCAAAATATTCAACTTGATCAAAAGATGCCTACAGCGCAAGTGATACCATGTCATGATCAACAGATGACACGTCCGCATCATCAAATGGATATGTCGCATGATGTAACCAATGTGGTTAAATGCCATGATGGGCAAATACAAGATCAGCAACATTGCCCTGATTGTAATAATATTTCGCATTGCCAAACGATTAATTTTGCACTCGATCAACAAATTCCGAGCCTGTCTGTTTCAACTTTTTTTGAGCTAAACACATATAAAAATACAGCGTATCAAGCTCGTCATCTTGTAGGTCATTGGCAAGAAATTTTACGTCCTCCTAGAACCTAATCTGTCTTAGAAGCTCTTTTTCGCTTCAACGAGCGATTTAAAAATAGTTCACAGATTAGGAAAATATTATGTCCTCAAAAATATATGCTGGTGTTATTGCTGGCTTAAGTCTAATTTTTGCGCCTTATAGTTTGGCTGCAATAAAAGAATATCATCTGAACATTAATCAAGGAATGGTCAATGTCACTGGAAAACCTGTCAAACGTATTACGGTAAATGGCAAATTTATTGCGCCGTTATTAGAGTTTGAAGAAGGTGATGAAGCGGTCATTCATGTGCATAATCAACTCAAAGATCAAGATACGTCATTACATTGGCATGGATTACTTTTGCCAGGATTGATGGACGGTGTGCCTGGTTTTAATGGCTTTAAAAGTATCAAGCCGAATGGAAGTTTTGAGTATCGTTTTAAAGTTCGTCAAAACGGAACTTATTGGTATCACGCGCATAGTAAAGGACAAGAACAAGATGGCCTATATGGCCCTTTGGTAATTTATCCGAAAGGCAAACAACCTGTCGCGGCACATGAAAAGGCTGAGCGTGATTATGTGGTGATGTTGTCAGATCTCCATGAAACGGAAAGTGACAAGATCATGGCAAATCTGAAGAAGTCTGCTGAGCATTATCAGGACCAGCGTGAAACAGTTGGCGATGTGTGGAGACAGGTGAAGCAGCAAGGCTTAAAAGCAACTTGGCAAGACCGTTCGATGTGGAATCAGATGCGAATGGCAAAAACCGATTTAGCTGATGTCACTGGTTATACCTATTTAGTCAATGGCCAGACACCACAGCAGAATTGGACGGGTGCTTTTAATGCAGGTGAGAAGGTTCGTTTGCGTTTTATCAATGCATCAGCAATGTCTTTCTTTGATGTACGTATTCCAAACTTAAAAATGACTGTCGTCAGTGCAGATGGTCAGCCAGTGAAACCTGTTCCTGTGGATGAGTTTCGTATTGGCACCGCAGAAACTTATGATGTGTTAGTGAAACCTAAGCAGGCACATTACCAAATTGAAGCTGAATCAATCGACCGTTCTGGTTTTGCAATTGCTTCATTGCACAATAGCATGACACCGAATACGCAAAAGGTTCAGATCCCTAAAGCGCGCCCACGTGCATTATTGACGATGGAAGATATGGGTATGGATCATGGTTCGCATGGTCAGATGGATATGAGCAACATGGATCATGGTTCAGATCAGTCAATGAATATGGCCAATATGGATCATAGTCAGCATCAGATGCCTCAAGGTAAAGCACCAGTTGCACCGATGCAAAAAGCAGCGATGGATCATAGTTCACATGGAAAAATGGACATGTCGAAAATGGATCATAGTTCGAATGGACAGATGAACATGGCGGGTATGGACCATAGTGCACACGGTCAGATGGATATGTCAGCTTCAGCAACGCCGTCAGATCATAGCCAACACCAGATGGCGGCATCTTCTGAAAAAGCAACTTCAGATACTGTTCAGGGATGGGCCAACGCAGCAACGCCAGCAGGCGATAAAGCTTTAAGTTATGCCGATTTGCAATCCTTACAGCCACAACCTGAGCGCTATAGTCGCCCAGCAGAGCGTGAAGTGGTAATTCGTTTGGGTGGAACCATGGAGCGTTATATTTGGACGATTGATGGTAAGAAATTTAGTGATCCAGACTTTAAGCCTTTAACCGTGCGTTATGGTGAACGTATCCGTCTCAAATTTGTGAATGAAAGTATGATGGCGCATCCAATGCATTTACATGGCATGTTTATGCAGCTGGAAAATGGTCAGGCACCGCAGGATATGCCAAATAAACATACGGTGATTGTGCCGCCGGGCAAAACTGTTACAGCTCTACTTACTGCTGATGAGCTAGGCGAATGGGCGATTCATTGTCATCTGTTGTACCACATGAGTGCAGGCATGATGAGTAAATTGATTGTCGCAAATGTTGATGATTCAAAAGCACTAAAACAAAAATCTGTTCAATCATCTCAAGGAGCGAGTCATGCACATCACTAAGCAAGCTTCTACGATGAAACGCTATACGCAATTATTGGCAATTGGTGGCATGATTTCTTCTTTGAGTGTATTTGCATCTGCACATGAGGGGCATGGTCAAATGATGCAAATGGATCGACCGGTACAACAGGATATATTGATGGAGACATCATCTTCTATTGATCATTCAGAACATCAACCTGAATTAAAGCAAGTACCATCTGATATTCAATATGATACACATGATCATCATCGTGAACATGGTGGACAAATTTATCAAGCCACAGCGATTAAAAATGCATGGATCGTTGATGACGATGGTCGAGGTAGTGCTAGTACTGAACTAAAAACATGGGTGGGAAGTGATAAAAATAAAATATTCATTCAAGCACATGTTGAAAAAGCAGAATCGGAAAAAACTCAAACCGAAACAAAGCTGTTATACAGCCGCAATGTTGCTGACTTTTGGGATGTACAAACCGGTGTTCGTTATCAATATCAGCCTGAGCAAAAGCATGCTCAAAATCAATGGGACACGGTATTAGGCTTACATGGTCTAGCACCGTATTTTTTTGAAACCGAAGCCTATATTTATGCAGGTCAAAACCAACGCTGGCAATTGAGTTTAGAAACAACACGGGATGTATTATTTACGCAAAAGTTGATTGCTCAACCTTATTTGAATGCAGATGTAATATTCAATGATGAGTCAAGTTATGCAAGTAAATCTGGATTATCTAAACTTCAGATAGGCCTGCAAACGCGTTATGAAATCAGTAAAAAAATCATGCCATTTATTGATGTCGCTTATGCATATAACAAAGGTTTGAAACAAACCGAATTGCAATCGGCTACAGACAGTAAAAAAGGTTGGCTATATGGTTTGGGACTTACGTTAAAGTTCTGATCCTTTGTCTAAAAGGTCACTATCCTGAGATACTGTTGGTTTATACTAGCAGTATCTTTTTTGAGTCATTCATGGTGCATAAATGGCTTTAGAACAACAAGACAATTTAATAACTGATAAAGCAAATGAATCTCTAAGTCGGAGAGAAAAAACACAAAATTTGATAACTCAATTTGACGCTGTTCCACGTGATGGCAGTATGAAAGTCAGTTTTTATTATATTCCACACATGAGTAGTTTGGTGGAAGTACAACGTATTAGAAAAGCATTATTGCCATTTGCTGAAATTTTAGTTGAACATAGTATTGATTTAGATACACGTCATCTAACTTTATATCATCATTGTGGAATTGATGAGGTGACAATTGCTCTAATTCGCTTGAGCTTGGGAGCTGAGTTACAACAAACCTTGTCACATTATGAACCTTTAGAAATGAATACTTTGAATACAGATACTGCAACTTTACAGGAGCATAAAGTTGAGTCACAGGATAATTATTTAAGTGTTTTAGGTCATTTTTTAATTTCATGCTTAAATCATTTAAAGCAATGGATAAAATGCTTACAGAGAAAGAAGGATAATTAAGCATGCCAAGATGGATGTATGGTGTACTAGGATTGGCTATCGCATGGTTGGTTTGGACACAGGTATTAAAACCAGCGCCAAATATTAGTCAAATGACCACTCAACAAGGCGTACAGATTAATGCCTTGGAGCGCTATGAAGGTGCATTTCGTGTGCTTTCTAGAGAAGACTACAATTTAGGGCGTGAAGCTGAATTTTCACCAATGGATATTGCTGTTGGTTGGGGAGATATGGCAAATCCACAGATCTATAAACAAATTGATGTATCACAAAGTAATCGTTGGTATCACTGGCGTATAGATCATCAACCGCCTATTTCTTTGAGAGAAATCGCAACGCATAGTGCCAATATGCACCTAGTTCCCGCCAATGCTTATGTCGCATCTCAAATGAAAAAAATTAAAAAAGATGATTTAGTCTATTTAAAAGGTTCTTTAATCGAAATACAGACAAAAGATGGCTGGCATTGGAAAAGTTCTTTATCCCGTGAAGATACAGGAAATGGGGCATGTGAGCTAATGCAAGTCGACCAAATTTCATGGCAGTAAATCTTAACCTTAGATAAAGTTTTTAATTTTTTAAAATACTGCATTGGAATCCATACATAACCTTTCACATAATCTCGAAATTTTACAGTACACTGCTTTTCCTGAGAGGACGACCTCACTTCAAACGCATCACGTTGGGACGACCCAACTCTTGTTAAGGTTGAGTGTAAAAAATGGCATGGGCAATTTTAATTTTGGCGGGTATTTTTGAAATTATTTGGGCATATTCAATGAAGATGTCTGAGGGTTTCACCAAACTAACGCCAAGTATCGTGACCATCATTTTTATGATTTTAAGTGTCGTATTATTGTCAATTGCAATGCGATCATTGCCTTTGGGTACAGCTTATACGGTTTGGACGGGAATTGGTGCGATAGGATCATTTATTGTTGGCATCATGGTTTTAAATGAACCAATGACTGCGATGCGAATGATTGCTGCAATATTAATTGTATCTGGCTTAATGTTGATGAAAATTTCGTCAAATTAATGGTTTAAGGAGAGCGTAATGCAACTGGTGTATATGTATATGGATTCTCCTGTGGGTGCATTAAAACTGGTTGCTCATGATCATGCATTGGTCGCCGTGATGTGGGACAATGAAGATCATAAACGAGTTCGACTCGCTGAACTGATAGAAGATCATCAACATCCGATGTTACTTCGAGTTAAAAAACAATTAGAACAGTATTTTGCAGGGCAACGTCAGCAATTTGATTTACCTTTAGATTTTAAAGGGACAGATTTTCAACAACAGGTTTGGCAGACTTTATTAACTATTCCATATGGCGAGACACGTAGTTATAAGGAAATCGCTGTTCAAATTGGCAACGAAAAAGCGGTACGTGCTGTTGGGGCAGCCAATGGTAAAAATCCGATTTCGATTATTGCACCATGTCATCGGGTGATTGGTTCGAGTGGAGCTTTGGTTGGTTTTGCTGGTGGTTTGGATAAGAAGCAGATTTTACTCAGTTTAGAGCAAAGCAAAGCTTAAATAATTTTAATTTCAAACTCTGCATAGCCTTATAAATCAGTAAGGGATTAGATGTATTTTGCGTAGGCATTTTTCTACTTTTCAAAGATGAAAAGTAACAAAAATCTTTTGTTTGGCTGATGGTACATCCTTGATATCACAGCCAAACTGGCGACATCCATGCCGCCTATCAGGATAGTCAATCTTGAGTATAATTCTATAAAACTAACTTTACTTTATAAATTATCCATGTCGTTAATACTCGATTTTAATCGCCTTTTGGAATAAGCTTAAGCCTTTCATAACAAGTTGAATGGAAGTTTAAAAATGGCTGTTGGTGACGTAACAATGCCACTTATGCATGTGGTGCAGGGTGTAAAAATTGGCTCAACTGAAGCGTATGTACGTTATCCAAATCGACGAGATCTAGTCATTTTTGAATTTGCCGAAGGTTCAAACGTTGCAGGGGTGTTTACCCAAAGCGCTTTTGCTGCAGCGCCTGTTCAATTGAGTAAAAAGCATTTAGCAGAAAACACACCACGGTACTTGATTATCAACACAGGCAATGCCAATGCTGCAACAGGCACAGTCGGTTATAAAAATGCAGAAGCCACTTGTGCCAAGTTGGCTGAGTTAACTGGTGTTCAAGCCAATCAGATTTTACCATTTTCAACGGGTGTGATTGGTGAGCAATTGCCGATTGAACGTTTAGTACAAGGTATTCAACCTGCACTCAATGATTTAAATGCCGATCGTTGGGCGGATGCTGCATCAGGCATTATGACCACAGATACCACACCAAAAGGTGCATCTGAACAGTTTGAGCTGGACGGTGTAATCTATACGATGACGGGTATCAGTAAAGGTGCAGGCATGATTCGTCCAAATATGGCGACTATGCTGAGTTTTGTGGCAACCGATGCGCCAATTAGCTCTAAACTGGTACAGCGTTTATTACAAACGACGGTTGAGCATTCATTTAACCGTATTACGATTGATGGTGATACTTCAACCAATGATTCTTGTATCTTTGTCGCAACTGGATTAGCAGGTGGTGTTGAGATTCAGAGCCAAGATGATGCACGTTATCAGCAGGTTCTTGATGTGCTTGCACGTATTATGAACCGTTTAGCGCAATTGATTGTGCGTGATGGTGAAGGTGCGACCAAGTTCATTACTGTACAGGTTGATGGTGGAGAAAATACTCAAGAATGTTGTGATGTTGCCTATAGCGTTGCCGAGTCGCCGTTAATTAAAACCGCTTTATTCGCTTCAGATCCAAACTGGGGGCGAATTGTGATGGCGATTGGTAAAGCAGGCGTACCCGACCTCGATAGTAGTAAAGTACAAGTTTGGTTAGGTGATGTACAGATTTGCTTAGATGGTGGTGCAAACCCAGATTATACTGAAGAAGCAGGTGCAGCTGTCATGGCTGAAAAGGAAATTAGCATTCGTATTGATCTCGGTAGAGGTACAGCTAAAGACACGGTTTATACCTGTGACTTTTCTTATGACTATGTCAAAATTAATGCCGATTATCGTTCATAAATTTGCGTTATAATAAAGCCTCCACAGTGAGGCTTTTTTTATAAGCTGGTATGTGGATAGTGTGATATTAACTAAATGCTCACCAAGATACCCAAGTTAGAAGTTTGCAGCGATGCAAGCACGCAGGATAGAGAAGACGCTTTATGAATGATGCGAATTTAATTGCGAACGAAGCCAAAAATATTGTGCAGGCGCATTTAGATCGTTTGGGCGAGCCAAAGGACAATAGCCTTAGCCCAGAAGTGAAACAAGAAAAGTTTGCCCAAATTGCAGCTGAGTTGAAAAAGCGAAATGCAGTGCTTGTGGCTCACTATTACTGTGATCCTGAAGTACAAGAGCTTGCCGAACTGACAGGGGGCTGTGTTTCTGATTCATTGGAAATGGCACGTTTTGGTCGTGATCATCCTGCAACAACCCTTGTGGTGGCAGGCGTAAAGTTTATGGGTGAAACCTCTAAAATCTTATCACCAGAAAAAACAGTGTTGATGCCAACTTTAGAAGCCACCTGTTCACTTGATTTGGGTTGTCCTGTAGATGAGTTTTCAGCGTTCTGTGATCAGCATCCTGATCATACCGTGGTGGTGTATGCCAATACCTCGGCGGCTGTAAAAGCACGTGCCGATTGGGTGGTGACTTCAAGTTGTGCGGTTGAGATCATTGAACATTTAGATAGTTTGGGCGAAAAAATTATTTGGGCACCAGATCAGCATTTAGGTCGCTATATTCAGAAGAAAACGGGCGCTGAAATGTTGTTGTGGGATGGTGCATGTATAGTGCATGAAGAATTCCGTGCCCGTGGTATTGCGCAAATGAAAGCGCTCTATCCAGATGCAGCGGTTTTAGTTCATCCAGAGTCACCTGAATCTGTGGTGGATATTGCTGATGCGGTGGGAAGTACCTCGCAACTGATTAAAGCAGCTCAGACCTTGCCGCATAAACAAATGATCGTGGCAACGGATCGAGGTATTTTCTATAAAATGCAGCAAGCAGCGCCTGATAAAGAATTATTTGAAGCACCAACCGCAGGTGAGGGGGCAACTTGTCGTTCATGTGCACATTGCCCGTGGATGGCGATGAATGAACTGGATGGTATTTTGCATGTATTACAGCATGCTGATCAAGAAATACACGTTGATCCAGCTCTTGCTGAACGCGCGAAATTACCCTTAGATCGAATGTTGAACTTTAGTGCTTCTTTGAAACGCTAAAACGTTTGAAAATGCTTGTTAAATATACATTTGATAAGGATTTATTCTTTTTTTGAAAAATAGGTGTTGACGTTCTAGAGCGTCGCGCCTAGAATGCACACCGTACCGCACGATGTGCGATACGCTAAAAGCTGAAAAGAAATCGGAGCATAGCACAGCCTGGTAGTGCACCTGGTTTGGGACCAGGGGGTCGTAGGTTCGAATCCTACTGCTCCGACCATTTAAAATATGTTGAAAAACATAGTTTTAAATATCGGCGAAGTATCGTGATAGTATTATCATCGTTATGCGCCTGTAGCTCAGTTGGATAGAGCATCCGCCTTCTAAGCGGATGGTCACAGGTTCGAATCCTGTCAGGCGCGCCATTTGGCAGCTTGGTATATAGAATCAAAGTTTTGATGGTGGATGTAGCTCAGTTGGTAGAGCCCTGGATTGTGATTCCAGTTGTCGCGGGTTCGAATCCCGTCATTCACCCCAATTTCGGAGCATAGCACAGCCTGGTAGTGCACCTGGTTTGGGACCAGGGGGTCGTAGGTTCGAATCCTACTGCTCCGACCATCATCTTTAAGATGAGATAAAATACCGCTAAGTTAGCGGTTTTTTTACGTCTGAAATTTGATTTATTTTTTCTAACTATATTATGTCTGTATCTTTATAGTGTTTAAATGCTAGAAAAATATAAAAATGAACTGTGGGTTTAAATTGGTACTGATATGGAAGAAGAAATAGAAGTCACGCTTGATACATTAGGGTTTTATTTACAAAAGCTTCTCAGTTTTGATCACTTGTGTGAGGAAGCAGTTCTATACCTTGAAGGCTTATATCAGAGTATTAAAAGAGATGAAGAAATTGCAAAGAAATTCTGTTTATTAACTCTTCATAATCAAAAATTTTATGATTTTTTTAGCAGGAATCATGAAACTGATGCTGAGTTTGAAATTTTACAGACGTGTATGATTTGGAATAGCTGTCTAGCTATTTTAATACAAAGCCCAAATGTAATGATAAGGGCAGCTATTGTTGAAAAATCAAGAATTTTTGCAACATTATTGATTAATGATCCAGATGTAAATGTCAGAATGCGTTGTGCTTCAACTTGGGAAAAGTGTGCTCAACAGCTCGTTTATGATGAGAATTATCTAGTAAGATCATGTTGTGCAGGCAAAAGTGAAGAAGTGGCTTTAAAATTGCTCGATGACTGTAATCTGTATGTCCGCAAAGCATGCACTATATGGGAAAGTTGTGCAGCATTATTACTTAAAGACCCTGAAAAGCATGTCCGGTTTTGGGCTTTGGTGAGATGGCCTAAATTTGCTGAACATTTTATTTATGATGAAGATGCACAAATTAGAGAGAAGTGTGCAACACTGAATGAATCTTGTGCAAAAATTTTGATTCATGATACAAGTGCAATCGTGCGCTCCGTAGCAATTAAATATGCACAAGATCGAGACTTAGCGTTGACTAGAAAAGATGATCCTAGCGAAATTGTAAGAAGAACTCTTGTTCAAATTTATAAAGATATTGCGGATAATTATAAAGATGACCAAGATAGCACGGTGAGAATGGCTGTACTTCAGGCAAAACCTGAATATGCTGATTATTATAAAGATGATGGAAATGAGCATGTACGAAAGTTAGCAAGCAGTTTCTTAACATCTCAACAAGATAGGTACTAACAGCATTTATTTGAGCTAAAAAATAATTTATTCCTATTTATCATCATTGATGAATACAACATAGTTTTTATTTCATTGTTGGACATAGATAGTAAAATTATATTTATAGATTTACCATAATCTTTTCGCATTTTGAAAGAATGAAAATAACAGGGATAGAAATGACACAAGCAGTTTTTGATTTTGTAATTATTGGTGGTGGCTCAGCAGGTTGTGTACTTGCAGGTCGGCTTTCAGAAAATCCAAATATATCAGTTTGTTTACTTGAGGCTGGTGGTGATGGCAATAGCTGGTTGGTGAATACACCATCAGCAGCAGTTATCAGTATTCCAACCAAGATTAATAACTGGGCTTTAGAAACCATTCCACAAAAAGGTTTAAATGGGCGTAAAGGCTATCAACCTCGTGGAAAATGCTTAGGTGGTAGTTCTGCGATTAATGCGATGGTCTACATCCGTGGTCATCATAGTGACTATGACCATTGGGCAGCTCTAGGTAATACAGGATGGTCCTATCAGGATGTATTGCCATACTTTATAAAATCAGAGCATAACGAGCGTATTCGTAATGAATATCATGGCCAACATGGTCCACTCAATGTCAGTGAATTACGTTCGGACAATCTGTATCAGAAAACCTTTGTTGAAGCTGCGAAGCAGGTCAATTATCCACTTAATGATGACTTTAATGGCGCAGAACAAGAAGGACTCGGTGTTTATCAGGTCACACAAAAAAATGGTGAACGTTGGAGCGCAGCACGTGGTTATTTGTTTCCTTATTTAGGTAAGCGACCAAATTTACATGTAGTTACCCAAGCTAAAGTTTCACGTATCGTTGTTGAAAATGGTCGTGCTGTTGGGGTGGAGTATAGCCATAAAGGACAGACAATTGTTGTTAGTGTCAATAAAGAAGTTTTACTGTCTGCGGGTGCTTTCCAATCACCACAAGTCTTGATGTTGTCGGGAATTGGCCCACGTCAAGAACTGGAAAAATATAGTATCCCTGTAGTTAAAGATTTAGCAGGTGTTGGTGAGAACCTACACGATCATCCTGACTTTATTTTTGCTTATAAGACTAAGCAAATGGAAGGAACCTTTGGGGTGTCGGTTGGTGGCGGTATTGATTTAGTTAAACAGATTGGGCGTTATCGTAAAGAACGTCGTGGTTTAATCACCACCAATTATGCTGAATGTGGTGGCTTCTTAAAAAGTCGCCCTGAGTTAGATAAGCCAAATTTACAATTACATTTTGTGATTGCTGTAGTAGATAACCATGCTCGCACGATGCACACAGGTCATGGTATTTCATGTCATGTGTGTTTATTGAATCCGCGTGCGCGTGGTTCAGTCAAACTCAGTGGTAAAAATGTTGATGATCCATTATTGATTGATTTTAAATTCTTAGAGGATGAACAAGATCTGCAAGATATGGTCGATGGATTTAAAGTCACGCGAAAGTTAATGAATGCACCTGCTTTAAGTGACAAAATTAAAGAAGATATGTTTACAGCGAATGTGCAGTCTGATGATGAAATTCGTGAGATTTTACGCCAACGTGTCGATACGGTCTATCACCCAGTCGGCAGTTGTAAAATGGGTGTGGATGAGATGGCCGTGGTCGATCCTGAGCTAAAAGTGTATGGCATTGTCGGACTGCGTGTGGTGGACGCGTCGATTATGCCTACTGTGGTCAATGGCAATACCAATGCGCCAGCAATTATGATTGCTGAAAAAGCGGTTGATTTGATTCGTCAAACTTGGAAGTAAGCTCTAAGTTGTTGTGGAGCTAAGCTATTTGCCTTAGCTCTTTTCATTTTCAGCGGAGTTGCGTGGTGTTTCCAGCATACGCGGAAAGGTGAAGTTATAATTTTCTAGGGCGTAGCGGAACAATTGAGCAGGGCGCTTACCGACAATTTTTTGTTGTCCTGTTTCCTCAACTGCACCTGCTTCCTGCATACGCCGTCTGAATGATTTCTTTTCTAATGTATGCCCTAAAATAATTTCATAAATGGTTTGTAATTCTGTCAGGGTAAAAAGCTCAGGCATGAGGCTGGCGGGTAGAGCGGTATAACGGGTTTTATTGGCAAGGCGATCATAAGCGAGTTTTAGCAGTTGTTGATGATCAAAGGCTAAATCAAGTTCCAAGGCTTCTTCTATAGAAAGCCATTTACTCATTTCAGTTGTTGAAGTCTTTTGAATTTCAAACTTACTAAAATCAATCAGTGCAAAATAAAGTGATGTAATTGACCAACCACGTGGATCACGATGTTGATTGCCGATGGTTTCGACTTGTTCAAGATAAGGGGAGTGAATCCCTGTTTTTTCAAGCAGTTTACGGTGTGCTGTTGCTATTAAATCGGGATCGGTTTTTAAATCGACAAAACCACCCGGTAGCGCCCATTTGCCTTTTTCGGGAAAGTTGGAGCGTTGAATCATTAAGACTTGTAATTGACCTTTTGCTACAGAAAAAATTGCCATATCGACCGTAAACAGAGGCGTGTCATAGTCTGTTTTTTGATAGTGGGCAAGGTATTTCTGTTCGGAGGTATAGGTCATTTGGCGTTGTCTCATGGATGAGTGAATCAAGTATAAAGGTTTTTTATAGATTTGAATGAGCTGATGGTACATCCTGAGCGAAGTTCAAAGTAATACTTTGAACTTCGTGCAAGACAGTTAAAGAGACAGCATCCATGCCGTTTATCAATCTAGCGTAGATAAATTTCAAATTTGAAATGAGAGATATTGATATCGCTTTAGACCAATCTCTCTCGAATTTGATCAAGCGAGCATTCTTTTAACAATTGACCATTTTCAAATACTGTTTGCAGTGCCCCCATCTTCTCCTGTTCAAAACTTTGTTGATCAAAGAGCTCAAAACCATTCTCGGTTTGTTCAACCCGTAATAAGCCCTTGGCTGATTTTTTAACACCCGAGTCGGTCACTGGGTCTTTAAACAGTTCACGACCGACACCGTTAACCTGACCCCAAGTAGCTTTGACTGCAAAACCAAAGCTATCACGAGTCAAATAGTTATAAGTATAGCTGCCGATTCCAAAGACTAGATTATTTGAAGCAAAGCCTTTGGCCTCCAAACCTTTTAAGATATTTTGTGCACGTTCTAGGGTAATCGAGTCACCATAAATCAAGCCAACCCGTTCATTCAGGACTTTATAGCCTTGTGCAGTTTCGGTTCCTCCGAAAATTTCCCATAAACATTGCACTGCACCTTTATAAGCTGGACTATCTATTTCAGCATCAGGATCGCCACAGATAATTTTCACAGGATCACCTGAGTCAGGGCGAAACACCACTTTGGCGAGTCCGAGGGCATTCGGTTGGCGTTTTAAAATCTCTGATTTTAATTCCACACTAAACTCGGTAATCACACGCCAGAAATCCCAAGTATCTGAAACGATACTGACCACACCGGCAGGATAAAGTTCACAGATCAGACGTCTAAAGGTCTCGATTTCACTTTCTTCACTGCCCATACACATCACACTGTGTTCTGTTGCAGGTACTGAAACACCGACGACCCCTGTTGCATTGTAATATTCTTCTGCATAGTCAATTGAAGCAACTGAATCTGTCCCAATAAAACTGGTTAAGTGACCCACACCCGATTGGGCAGCATCATAGATCCCACTCATTCCTCGGCTACTAAAATCATGGCCTTGAACGGGAACAAAGTCTAAAGCTGCACCTGTTTTTTCTGCATATTGGGTCAACAAGCGTTTGTATTCATAGGCAATGCTGGCCGTGGTACAGCTTTTCCATAATTCGGCACTGAGCACGGTTTCGATATAGTTGGTTAACCAAAAGAAATTCGGGTCAGTATTGATAATGGTCAATACCGGCACTTTGATATTGACGCGGCTACCTTCTGGCAAGGCTTTAATTTTTAATGGTAAATAGCCGAGATCGTGTAAAGCTTCGATGTGCTCGACAGGCACTGCACCTTCACCTAAAGAATTGTCCATACGGCGTTTATAGGCTGCGACGACTTTGGCTTTGGGTTGATTGAAGAAGCCTTCATTCCAAGTTTCAATCAGAAAGTGTTTGATAAAGCCTTGCAAACCAAAGAACACAATCTTGTCATCAAAATCAGGCAGCATTTTAGCTAGGCGTGATGAGCGCGGGGTAAAGTTGGCATAGACGTATTCAGTTCCCACTGGATACTGGCGACGGTGGTCGGCTTTATAGAAATCAATTGCATTGAGGGGGTTAATTTTAATACTCATTTTTATCGGCCTCTTGCTTTAATCTTAATTTTGAAAATTGATGATATTGAGTTTGCTTGCTTCAGCTTGTGGCAGGCTATTGCTGGTAAAGACCTGATCGACCAAGCCATCAAATACCGCCAGACCTTTGCTAAAAATGCCATGCGTGACATACAAAATAATGTTGTGGCAGTTTAGGCTGCGTAATTGTTTGGCAATACCAATAAAGGTTGCACCACCATCGCAAATATCATCCGTAATCACGGCTGTTTTTTCTGTCAAATCAGGGCTATCCACCGCCGTTGTGCTGATTTTGCCAGTGCTTGGATCGCGTTTCTTTTCACAGTGAATCACTTCAATGGCTTGTTGGCGTTGCGAATTGATACCGTTTGCAATCGCTTGGGTACGTTGTATTGCACCTGCATCAGGGCAGATCAATACTGTATTGTCGGCGCTTAAAATATGCATCAATGCTGGGCTTTGCTGGATAATCTCAATCGGCTCAATATTGATCACCGCTTGAAAACGCGTATTTTTGCGTAACAGCTCAAGCGTCACTGGGCTATGACAATCCCACACCACAATTTTCTGACGCTGTCCTGCAAATTTTTCGCTATTGCTATTTAATAACTTGGTCATTAAATCCAATGAAAAGGCCTGACCTTGTCCACAGATACGATCTTGACGTGCATAAGGAAAATAAGGGATTTCTACCGAAAGGCGCGAGCCTTGTTCTAACAACACATTTTCCAGTAATAGATAGTCCATTACATCTGTACTGTTATGCAATGAAGCTTTGATCTGAGTGTCGACTGTTAATTGGTTTAATAATTCAAGTTGCAGTTGAATATGACGTTCACCACCTGAAAACTGCAAAAACTCGATGGGAACATTTGCTTGAGCTGTCTTAAGTTGAATCGTCATTTTTAGTTTCTCTTTTATAGTGGCTTAAAGCCAGTAAATATATATTGTCATAATGACACTATTAAGTGCAAGTGCTAAATTTGATTGTTTTAATGAAAATAGGGAAGTAATTTAGAAAAATAGACTCATCTATTTGAAGTTAAAAGAGAATGATTTTTAACCTTTTTCATTGGGTGATTTATAAAGCTGACCTTATTTGATAGGGATATTGATCTTTAAGTCATATGTTGTGACAATGCTGTATGTCAAAATTAAAATGAAATAAGTGAGCTAAACTGTTTTAATAAAAAAAATTAAAACAGTTAACACATGCAATAAAACAATAAGGAAAGCATCCTATGAAATCACTGGTTTGTCAGAACGCTGAGTTGAAACTGGAAGATAGTCTTCAATTGATTCCTGCAAAAGGACAAGTACTTCTTGAAGTCGTACGTTGCGGGATTTGTGGTTCAGATTTACATATGCAGCATCACTGTGATCATATGCATGATCTGGCAGCAAGAGTCGGGTTTAATGGAGTTGCCAAATCCTCTGATAAGTTAGTTTTCGGCCATGAGTTCTGTGGCAAAGTCTTAGATTATGGTCCAAAAACACGCCGTAAATTGAAAGCGGATACTTTGGTTTGTGCCATGCCATTATTAAATGTTGATCCACAAGGTTATGTTCCGACGGGACTGTCGCCAAGTGCTTCCGGTGGTTATGCAGAACAAGTCTTGGTTCAATCGAGTTTAATGTTTGAAGTTCCGAATGGTTTAGACGTAGACAGTGCAGCATTGACTGAGCCAATGGCTGTTGCGCTGCATGCAGTACGTCGTAGTCGAATCAAGAAAAATGAGCCAGCGATTGTGATTGGTTGTGGTCCAGTGGGTTTGGGTGTGATTATTATGCTCAAGGCTGCAGGGGTTAAAACTGTGGTTGCCAGTGATTTTTCACCGAACCGCCGTCGCTTGGCTGAGCAATGTGGTGCAGATATCTTGATTGATCCTAAACAGCAATCGCCATTTAGTAGTTGGAAAGAATTGGGTTTATTGGGCAATGTTTCTGAAGCAATCAATATGGGGATGGGGCTTTTTGACAAAGTTCAGACTTTCTCATTGCCGTGGGTGAATGCTATGCGGGTGGGGGATAAGCTTGGTCTATTGCCGAAACGTCCTGTGATTTTTGAATGTGTGGGTGTGGCTGGGATTATGCAGCAAATCTTGGAAGGTGCACCGTTGTTCTCACGTATTGTGGGGGTCGGTGTCTGTATGCAAAGTGACAAGATCGAACCTGCATTGGCGATTAATAAGGAATTGGAAATCCAATATGTATTGGGTTATACACCGCTTGAATTCCGTGACACGCTGCATATGATTGCAGAAGGAAAAGTGGACTGTTCACCATTGATCACGGGTGTGGTCGGGCTGGAAGGGGTGAGCAATGCCTTTGATGCGTTACGTGATCCAGAGCAACATGCCAAGATTCTAATTGATCCGAAACGTGCGGGATCAGCAATCGAATTGATCAAGTCTTAATACCAAAATTAAAAAAAGCCGCTCTCAACGAAAGCGGCTTTTTTATGGGCACTTGATTGATATTTGCTTATTTAAAAGGTTTTGGTCAGCGAAAATGTCACTGTTGAATCAATTGGATTCGAGACTTTGGCGTTTGGATTACCATTACTATATTGCTGATAAAAACCGTCTTTATCCCATGCTTTGCTATAGGTCAGGCTGCTGGAAAGGTTATATGGCAATTCTTTGTTGACCGCAAAACTGGCATCCTGAAAGTTGGCAGCAGAAAAGTTTTTGATGCGTTGATTACCATAATGGGCATTGAGTGACCAGCCTTGTGTGATCGGTTGATACCAGTTCACATCCAGATAACCTGAGCCGCGAGAATGTTGGTTATTTCCCGTGCCTAGCGTATCGGAATTATTGCCAAAATAGTCTTGGGTATAGGTAATGGCATATTTAACGCTTAATGGGCCGTAACTGATTTCAGGGATGATTTCCCCATAGTCAAAGCGGGTGTTGCCTGTGTCAGCCGTGGTTTTTGCGCCTGGATAATAGTAATAGGCAACTTTAGTCCCGACCGTAAAATCCCCGATCGTACGGCTATAACCCGTATATACATCCCATTCAACAGAGGCATCACGAATAAAGTGATCGCTTACAGTCGATGCCCATGTCCCTGCATAAAAACCGCTATCATGATTGTAATCCAGCCCACCCTGTAAGGCAGGGTTACCCCAAGTTTGCTGGAAACCACGTGAAACGTATTGGCTGGCCGCAGTGATATTGGCAGAGTAAGGTGAGGTGGGTTCAGTTGCGTGAGTGCTTTGAAAATAAAAAGCGAAAGGTGCAATTACGAATAAGGTTTTTTTCATCATTTCTCCCTGAATGAAGTGAAACCCGAAGCCTAAGCCTCGGGTATCCCCTAAAGGAATTTCTTGCTTATTGTATTGGACGTAATGGTGCTTGACGTACAGGTGCTGTACCCGCTTTGTAATAAGCCGCTTCAGAACGAGGGAGTTTTTGACCACGGATTTTGTCGGCAATTTTTTCTGCGATCATAATCGTGGTGGCATTCAAGTTACCTGTAATGATCAATGGCATGATGGAGGCATCGACCACACGCAAGCCTTGTACGCCGTGAACGCGACCTTGACCATCGACTACAGCCATCTCATCTTCGCCCATCTTACAGCTGCATGATGGGTGAAATGCTGTTTCGGCATGGGTGCGGACGAATTCATCCAGTTCTGCATCGGTCTGGATGTGTTTACCCGGACTGATTTCTTCACCACGATACGGATCAAGCGCAGGCTGCGCCATGATTTCACGGGTGATACGGATTGCATCACGGAATTCGCGCCAGTCTTGTTCTGTAGACATGTAGTTAAACAAGATACTTGGATGTTCAAACGGATCTTTTGATTTGAGCTTGATGCGACCACGCGAAGGCGAGCGCATTGAACCAACATGGGCTTGGAAGCCATGCTCTTTTACTGCATTACTGCCGTTGTAGTTAATCGCCACAGGCAAGAAGTGGTACTGGATATTTGGCCAGTCAAATTCTTCCGAACTACGGATAAAGCCACCCGCTTCGAACTGGTTACTTGCACCCACACCTGTGCCATTGAATAACCATTCAGCACCAATGGCAGGCTGGTTATACCATTGCAGCGCAGGGTAGAGTGACACTGGTTGCTTGCATTGATATTGCAAGTACATTTCCAAGTGATCTTGCAGGTTCTCACCCACACCTGGCAAATCATGCACCACATCAATATCCATCGATTTCAGGAAGGTACTTTCACCTACGCCTGAACGTTGTAAAATTTGTGGTGAGGCAATCGCACCTGCACAGAGCAACACTTCACGCTTGGCTTGCGCCTGTTTCATATTGGCTTGGTCTGCGCCAATAATATATTCCACACCCACCGCCTGTTTTTGATTAAACAGGATTTTATTGGTGGTGGCATGGGTGACGATGGTTAAATTCGGACGACCTTTGGCCATATCCAAATAACCACGCGCGGTACTTGAACGACGACCTTTTGGGGTCACGGTACGGTCCATTGGACCGAAACCTTCTTGTTGATAGCCATTTAAATCATCGGTACGTGGGTAACCTGCCTGTACGCCTGCTTCAACCATGGCATGGAACAGCACGTTATTGCCATTTTTAGGGGTTGCCACGGACACAGGGCCTTTGTCGCCATGATAGTCATTGCCGCCAATATCACGGGTTTCGGCTTTTTTGTAATAGGGTAAGCAGTCGGCGTAGCTCCAGTCTTCCAGCCCTTTCATGGCCGCCCATTGATCCAGATCCATGGCATTCCCACGGATATAGCACATGCCATTAATCAGTGAAGAACCACCGAGGCCCTTACCACGACCACATTCCATACGGCGATTGTTCATGTGTGGTTCAGGATCGGTTTCATAGGCCCAGTTATAGCGACGGCCTTGTAAAGGAAAAGCCAAAGCGGCTGGCATTTGAGTACGGAAATCTAAACGGTAGTCTGGGCCACCGGCTTCCAAGAGTAAAACAGTCACGTCTTTGTCTTCAGTCAGACGTGTTGCGAGCACATTTCCGGCAGATCCTGCGCCAATGATAATGTAGTCATATGCTTGGGTATTCATCGTTATCCCTTTTCTATTCTTGAGGATGCCGAGGCAATCATGGGATTGCTCGGCATACAGGATTAATTTTGAGGGTGACAGCTGAGCGCATTAGAAAATGCTGTGATACTCACCTAACTCAACTTGAACGGATTTGATACGGGTGTAATGACCCAAAGTGGTTAAGCCATTTTCACGGCCAACACCAGATTGCTTGTAGCCGCCCACTGGCATTTCCACAGGTGATTCACCCCAGGTATTGATCCAGCAGATACCGGCTTCAAGTTGATGAATCATACGATGCGCTTTGGTGATGTCTTGAGTCACCACACCTGCAGCTAAGCCAAAGGTGGTGTCATTGGCACGACGAATCACTTCTTCCTCAGTTTCATAGCTGAGAATGCTCATCACAGGACCGAAGATTTCTTCTTGCACAATCGCCATATTATCTTGGCAGTTGCTGAATACTGTCGGGAGCACGTAAGCCCCTTTGGCAAGATCACCTTCTGTGGCACGCCCACCACCAATCAACAGTTTTGCGCCTTGCTGTTTGCCTGACTCAATGAAAGACAACACTTTTTCCATATGCGGGAAGCTGGTGAGTGGACCGAAATTGGTTTGCTCCGCCATCGGATCGCCAATACGAATCCGTTTTACCCGTTCTACAACGGCAGCTTCAAAATCAGCAAGCAGGGCTTTCGGTACAAACACGCGAGTACCATTGGTACAAACCTGACCTGAACTAAAGAAGTTTGCCATGACGGCAATATCCGCAGCACGGTCAAGGTTGGCATCATCACAGATAATCAGGGGTGATTTACCACCCAACTCCATGGTGACTTCTTTCAAGGTCGAACCCGCAGCACTGGCCATGACTTTCTTGCCAGTTTCAACACCACCAGTGAACGAGATTTTTTCAATCACAGGATGTTCAGTTAACCATTGACCGATATCACGCCCCGCACCTTGAACGACGTTAAATACGCCGTCTGGTACGCCCGCTTCGGTATAGATTTCAGCAAGTTTAAATGCGGTCAGTGGTGTAGTTTCACTTGGTTTGAAAATCATGGCATTTCCCGCTGCTAGGGCAGGCGCTGATTTCCACATTGCGATTTGAATTGGGTAGTTCCATGCCCCGATCCCAGCAACTACACCAAGGGGTTCACGACGGGTATAGAAGAAGCTTGATTCACGCAGTGGCACTTGCTCGCCTTGAATGGCAGTTGCAAGACCTGCGTAGTATTCGATGACATCGGCACCTGTCACGATATCAACAGTCGATGTTTCACTGTAAGCCTTACCAGTATCGAGGGTTTCGAGCTGGGCCAGTTCATCATTACGTTCACGTAAGATATCAACTGCACGACGTAGGATGCGAGAACGCTCCATCGCCGTCATGGCTGCCCAGATTTTCTGACCTTGTTGTGCGCTTTGAACAGCCGCTTCAATGTCTTGTTGTGAGGCTTGTTGAAGTGTTGCGATCACTTCACCGTTGGCAGGGTTAATACTGTTAAATGTTTGACCACTAGTTGCTGCGACATAACGTCCGTGGATATATAACTGATGAACTTGTGCATCACTCATTCTGTCTCTCCTGCAAAGGTTTGTTCGCAAATTGCAATTGCGTTTTTACATAATCGTAAGCAATGGAACGTGCCAACTGGCTGTCAAACTCATCGTGACTGCTCAAACTGCCACGTAACCATAATCCGTCAATCAAAGCCGCCAATCCGCGAGCGGCAATGCTGGCCTGTTGTTTATCCTCTATCAACATCAGAAAATAATGTTTCAAGTTAGAATACAGGCGTTGATCATTAATTCGTTGTAAACGTCCAAGTTCGGGCAAGTGCATACTGGCTGACCAGAAGTCTAACCAGACCCGCATGGCTTGTTTGTTGACCTGACTGATATCGAAGTTGGAATCAATAATGGCCTTGATCTGGCTTTCTGGATGCGCATCTGCTTCGGTTTTGTATTGGTCAGTCTTTTGACGCAAAACGTTGAGCATTTCCTGCATACAAGTATTGATCAATCCCTGTTTGTCACCGAAATAGTGACTCACAATACCAGTCGATAGTTCAGCCTTTTTTGCAATCTGTGCAATGGTAGTATTGGATAACCCCACTTCAGAAATTACATAAAATGCGGCGTTCATAATTTCTTCACGTCGCACATGCTCTGGTTTTACTCTACGCTTTGTCATGCTTATCCATTTAAAGCCCTGCCAAGGTGCTTTTTATTCAACATTTCTCGATGTAGAGCATCATAACATTTTTTTATCATACTTTTTATTGATTGAACGTTCAATCAATAAAAAGTATACTCTGTAAAAATCAATGAATTTTTGATTGGCAAGAAGAGATATAAATTAATAAATCAAAGATTCTTATGGATAAAGCGATAAGCAGAATTGAACACTTATCACATTATTTTTTTAAGAAAAAAACACCAATTGCAAGGAGCAAGAACATGGTGTCAGAAAGTAATGAAGGGTCCCCATCTGAACCTATACGTTTAAATTTGTTTGTTTTTTGGAGCTCTGCAATCAGTATCGGCATTTTTGGCCTATTGTTTGTGTTGTTTCCACAGCGCAGTCAGTTCTGGTTAACCTATATACAAGGGCAGGCCAATCAATTGTTTGGTTGGTACTACATGCTGGTGATCGTGGTTTGTTTAGGTTTTGTTGCTTGGCTGGCTTTTTCACGGGTTGGGCAGATTCCTTTAGGCAAAGATGACGATAAACCTGAGTTTGGCTATCTCGCTTGGGTGTCGATGCTGTTTTCGGCAGGGATCGGGATTGCACTGTTATATTACGGTGTTGCTGAACCAGTTGATCATTTCCTTCGACCGCCAGAAGGTCAGGGTGGGACCATTCAAGCTGCACGCGATGCCATGATGTATAGCTTCCTGCATTGGGGCATTCATGGTTGGGTATTGTATGCCTTGCTGGGTGTGACCTTGGGTTATTTTGCTTTCCGTCGAGATTTGCCGTTGGCCTTGCGTTCCGCGCTGTATCCAATCTTTGGTGAGCGGATTCATGGTCTGATTGGTGACTTTGT
Organism: Acinetobacter sp. AG1; assembly: GCF_001005525.1. NCBI lineage: Bacteria > Pseudomonadati > Pseudomonadota > Gammaproteobacteria > Moraxellales > Moraxellaceae > Acinetobacter > Acinetobacter sp. AG1. The sequence goes on from NZ_LBMZ01000123.1 coordinate 48,993, forward strand.
CGATGGTTTCGGGATTTTAGCCACGGTGATTTCTTTGGTGACTAACTTAGGCATCGGAGCTTTGGTACTGGTCTCAGGTCTACATTATCTTCTCCCAGAAATTCCCAATAACCAAACCACACTGATTGCGGTGGTGTTGTTGATGATGTCAGTGGCGACCATTACCACCGTGGTTGGGATTGAAAAGGGCTTGGCTTGGTTATCCCGCATCAACTTGCGTTTGCTTTATGCCTTATTGCTATTCGTGTTCCTGACAGGCCCAACCAATCATTTGCTCAATGGTTTGGTGCAGAACATGGGCGATTACCTCGATCATTTTCTGGCAAAAAGCTTTGATATGTATCTTTATAACAGCAAGGCGGGTGAGTAGTTAGGCTCGTGGACCGTATTTTATTGGGCATGGTGGATTGCATGGGCGCCATTCGTGGGTATGTTTATTGCGCGGATTTCCAAAGGCCGTACCATACGCGAAGTGGTGTTGGGTGTCTGCCTGATTCCACTCGGTTTTACCTTGGCTTGGATCTCGATTTTTGGCAATACTGCAATCTATTTTATTCTGGAACAGAAGCAAAAAATCCTCGGGGATTTGGTGCTGACTGACCCTGCTTTGTCCTTATTTAAGCTTCTCGAATTTTTACCGTTCAATCCTTATATTGCTGGGATTGTTGTTGTGATTTGTTTCGTATTGTTTTTGACCCCTGTGGGTTCTGGTACACTCATGATCGCAAATCTGTCCTCGAAAGGGGGTAGCAATGAAAGTGATTCGCCGATTTGGTTGAGAATTTTCTGGTCTGTGGTGATTACCATTGTCAGTATTGGTCTGCTGTTGGCAGGGAGTTTTCACTCCATGCAAAGTGCCGTGGTGCTGTGTGGTTTACCATTTTCCGTTATTATTTTGCTGTATATGTTTGGCCTGGCCAAAGCACTAAAACAGGATCAGTTTCGTCCTACACCGCCGCAAGTGATAACGCAGGTAACTCAGTCATCACAAGCTATAACTGAAAAATCAGAAACATTGTAATTCGGGTAAATGACTTTTATTTTTCATTTTTTATTCAGACATGTCTTTTCATTGATGCAAAGGTGGAAAGACGTCGATGAATATTTTCTTTTTGTTCTCTAACTCCCTGAGGATTGTATGGCAACAGATAATCCAAGAGCGGTTGATGATTCTACATTAGCGAATAAAGACCAGTTAAATCGTGTGGTCTTTTATGTTTCAGCTCTACTTATTTTAACATTTGCACTGGTTACGATTTTTTTTAATGACTTTGCCAACCACTTACTTAATGTGGTGCTGGCTTGGGTCAGTGATAAATTCAGCTGGTATTACTTGCTGGCAGCAACGCTATATCTGATCTTCGTGATCTTTATTGCCTGCTCGCGTTATGGTGATATTAAGCTCGGTCCGAAGCACTCCAAACCTGAGTTTAGCTTGCTGAGTTGGTCGGCCATGCTGTTCGCAGCGGGCATCGGCACAGACTTGATGTTCTTCTCGGTGGCTGAGCCGCTGTCTCATTATATGAATCCTCCTGTGGGCGAGGGACAGACCTATGAAGCTGCGCGTCAGGGCATGGTCTGGACGCTGTTCCACTATGGCTTAACGGGTTGGGGCATGTATGCGCTGGTCGGGATGGCCTTGGGCTATTTTAGTTATCGTTATAACTTGCCGCTGACCATTCGTTCTGCTTTATATCCAATCTTTGGGAATAAAATTGATGGGCCGATCGGGCATACCGTCGATACAGCCGCAGTCATTGGTACGATCTTTGGTATCGCCACCACCTGTGGTATTGCGGTGGTGCAGATCAATTATGGTTTGCATGTACTGTTTGATGTACCTGAAAATCTATGGATTCAGATCGCCCTGATTGGTCTTGCTGTGATTGTCACGATTATTTCGGTGACGGCAGGGGTCAATAAAGGCATCAAGGTACTGTCTGAAATCAATATCTATGCCGCGATTGGCTTGATGTTGTTCGTTCTGTTCCTCGGCAATACCGAATTCTTGCTCAATGCCTTGGTACAAAACTTTGGTGACTATATCAGTCGTTTCCCAAGTTTGGCCTTGGAAAGCTTTGCCTTTGACCGACCAAAAGACTGGATGAACAGTTGGACCTTGTTCTTCTGGGCATGGTGGGTCGCATGGTCACCATTTGTGGGACTGTTCTTGGCACGTATTTCACGTGGTCGTACCATTCGTGAATTTGTCTGTGGCACCTTGATCATTCCTTTATTGTTCACGATTACGTGGTTGTCTATTTTTGGGAATAGCGCCTTATATAACGTAATTTTTGAAGGCAATACGGCACTGGCACAAACCGTTCTGACTGATCCTGCACATGGTTTTTATGACCTGTTGGCGCAATATCCAGGCTTTGCCTTTATTGCGGGGATCGCCACCATTACGGGGCTATTGTTCTATGTGACGTCTGCCGATTCAGGGGCTTTGGTACTCGGTAACTTTACTACCAAGTTCTCCAATGTCGATAATGATGCACCACGTTGGCTGAGAATCTTCTGGGCAACTGCCATCGGTTTGCTCACCGTGGCGATGCTGATGGCCAACGGGATTACCGCACTGCAAAGTGCCACCGTAATCATGGGCTTGCCGTTTAGCTTTGTGATGCTGTTGGTGATGGCGGGCTTATATAAATCCTTACGTTTAGAGGATTATCGTAAAGCCAGCCGGAGTTTGAATGCTGCGCCTGTGGTCGGAAATGTGGACATTTTGAACTGGAAACAGCGTTTATCCCGTGTCATGCATCATCCAGGCAGTAGCGAGACTCAACGTATGCTCGATAACGTGTGTAAACCTGCGGTACAAACCGTGGCGGATGAGTTGGTGAAGCGTGGCATGAATGTCGAAGTGACGCAGGGTGAAGTCGAAGAAAGCGAAAGCCTGTATCATCTTGATCTCACCATTTACATCGAAGAAGAACATAACTTCGTGTACCAGATCTGGCCAGTACGTTATATCGCGCCGACTTTTAGTGAGCGTGGTAAACGCGGCAAACAGTTCTATTACCGTCTGGAAACTTTCTTATATGAAGGTTCTCAGGACAATGACTTGGTTGGATATACCAAAGAACAGGTGATTAATGACATCTTGGATAAGTATGAACGTCATATGACTTTTTTGCATATCAATCGTATTAGTCCCGGTAATCGTCCTTTGTATCCTGATTCACAAGACTAATTGTTGCAATAAAAAACCTCACGTCATGTGAGGTTTTTTTAAACCTAGAAGATTTTGCAAAGTATAAGCTGGTCAATGTTCTAGCTTGCAATCATAATAATCTGCATATCATCTGAAAAGAATAATGATCTTGTATATTGATTCTCAATCAATATGAGACTTGAGAGGAGCTTCAAATGAAAAGAATAATTATGTTTTGCGCTCTTATTGTTGTGATATTCGTATCTGTATTATTTGTTAGTCCTAAACCAACGATTTGGTTATTGCAGCATAGTTTATTTAGTATTCCAAAAGATTTACGGCCTGCTCAATACCAAGAGTCAAATGTGGCTGTGTCAACAAACTTAACCTATCCATCAAAATATCAGAGAAATACATTCGATTTCTATAACACTCAAACTCCTTTACCTGATCACCCGGTCGTGATTTGGGTTCATGGTGGTGGTTTTGTAGGTGGCGATAAGCTTGAGGTCAAAGACTACGCAACTCAATTAGCAGCGCGAGGTTACGCTGTAATCGTACTCAATTATGAACTTGTACCGACTACGAAATACCCTGAACCTGTCATCCAAGTTTCGGAAGCGATTCGTTATATAAAAAGTAGTATTGCTAAAAAACATGATTTAAATATGTCGAATATTTTTATTGCAGGTGATTCTGCGGGAGCACAGATTGCGTTGCAATTTTTACTTATTCAATCAAATCCTTCATATGCAAATTTAATGAATATTCCCAATACGTTAAATCCATCTGAGATTCGAGGAGCTTTATTGTATTGTGGTCCCTATGATCTGAAAAATATGGTTCTCCAAGCAAATTCAGCAATTACCCAATTTGTCTTTGGACGTATTGGTTGGGCATATTTGCAGGATAAAGATTGGCTGACGCGTACTGAGGATCAAGGATTGGTCGTGTCTGAATATCTAAACTCAACACTGCCACCAATTTATTTAACAGATGGCAATACCGCATCATTTGAACAACAAGCACGTGAATTAGAAAAACAATTACAGAAAGTCGGTGTAGTAACGCAATCAAGATATTTTGATCAGAAAACTGATCCTACAGGACACGAATATCAATTTCTATTGGACACTAAACCTGCTCAACTGACTTTGCAGGATACACTTCAGTTTATGGCTGCATATAGACAAAAATGATTTGATCAAGAACACAAAAAATATAAATTTTAGGGTTTATAGCGCACCATATTTTTGCCATGTTTCACCCGTTTCATAGTTTGCATAATGGCTTTTCAGTTCATGCAGTGATTGGCTTTGATAGATCGCAAAAATGATCATGATCAAAAATAGGCTGATCAATTTAATGGCGCGTTTATGCTTATATTCATCTGAATAGAGGTAGAAAATACAATAAAAAGCGATCATCAAATACGTGCAAAACAGCGAGTTAAATACCAGATAAATCAGCAAGGCAGCCGTAATCACGAAGGCGATCCGATTCTTTAAAATCGTCGGTCGCAAGCTAAGCACATTCAATATTAAAAGGCCAAATGAGGTCCAAAACAGATAGGCTTGACCGCCAATAATGACAATATAGGTCGATTGCAGCCACAGCAAGACCAGCCATACAAAAACGGAAAAAATAATAAATTTAGAGAGGCCTGAAGACGCGGGCAAAGTATGTTTCATATGACATTGAATTTTAAAATAACTGTTTGTTTAATAGGGAAATTAAAAACGAAACTTCAATAAATCTTTGGTCTTGATCTTTGTTAAAACAACGCAGAGCAAAGATAGCGAACCACCAATCAACATCGCAGTAATCACGCTGAAAAAGCGCGTCATCACACTGGACTGCAACGCACCAAGCTCATTACTCGAGGTGACAAAGATGCCATTGATGGCAGCGACACGTCCAAGCATGTCCTTGGGTGGAATCAGTTGCAGTATGGTTTGACGAATGACAATGTTAATACTGTCACATGCCCCCATAATAATGAGAACTGAGACTGAAAAATACAGCTGTCTGGTAACAGCAAATAACAAGGTGCATAGCGCAAAGCCAGTGACCGCAATCAGCATCATCTGCCACGGTCTGGATTTGGGTGGGTAACGCACCAAGATCAGCAGCATGATCAAGCCACCAAATGCAGGTGCGGCGCGTAATAGACCAAAACCATCTGCACCGATATGTAAAACATCTTGGGCAAAAATGGGCAGCAGTGCGATGATGCCACCAAAGAAAACAGAACTAAGATCAAGAAACATCGCCCAAAAAATAATTTTGGTTTTAAAAATAAATTGCAGTGCTTCCTTTAGACTTTGAGTTACCGACTCTGTTTGGATTTGAGGAAACGCTCGCCTTTGCAAACACCATAGAGCAATACTGCCCGTAAGGAAAAGTGCCACGATCACAGCAAAAGTAATATCTAGGTCGAGATGCGCCAACAGAAAACCGCCAACCACGGGTGCAAGTATACCGCAAGCTTGCCAGCACATACTGGTCCATGTTGCCGCATTGGTATACAGATGCTCGGGTACGACAAAAGGACGTAAGGAGTTAAAGCAGGGGCTATAAATACCGCGAATACAGCCAAATAAAAACAGAATACTCAAGCATGAGATTAATAAGAAATTTGCACTGATGGTTTGGTTGTGGAAAAGATCAAAACTGATCCATAAAGCAATCGATAAGGGAATGGCAAAGCTAAAGCTGATCTGCAAAATACGTTGACGATTAAAACGGTCAGCAATATAACCTCCACATAAAGACAGGGCGAGGAAAGGCAAGAAATCCATGATCCCAACTAGGCCGAGAATGAGCGGATTTTTGGTGATTTGATAGAGATAAAAGGCCACCAGTACTTCTTGAATCAGCACCGCAAAAGTCAGACAGCATTGATTGACGGTCAATAACTTAAAGTCACGACTGGCAAATGCAGCAAAAGCAGAATGAGGTACAGCAGAAGACATAAGGCGTAGATTTAAAACATACAAATAAAGAAAAAGGGAGGAGCTAAAACTCCTCCCATTTTCAAAGGGCGTGGTGTTGCTTATTGCGCAACAGCTTCCGCTTTTTCGACTTTCTTAGCAGGAACCAAGTTAGCAGGAGTCGTATAGTTCAAGCCTAAAGTTGAACTTGAGTACTGACGGATTTGATCTAACAACGCTGGATCGGTTGAAAGGTCTTTACCATAAGAACGCACGATTTCATGTAACTTAGCATTCCATACACCTTTGGTTTGCTCAGGGAAAGCTTTTTCAAGCAAGTTAAGCATGATGTAAGGTGATGTAGACGCACCTGGAGAAGCACCTAACAATGCCGTTACAGACTTATCTTTAGAGGCAAAGATTTCTGTACCGAATTGCAATTTAGCAGGTTTGCCTGGCTCTTTCTTGATGATCTGAACGCGTTGACCACCTTGTTGTAAATGCCAGTCTTTTGGATCAGCTTCAGGGTAGTATTTTTTCAACTCATTGAAACGATCTGCATCAGACATCAATACTTGGCTGACCAGATACTGAACAAGATCAGCATTTTGTAGACCAATTGCAGCCATCGGCAACACGTTGTTTTTGTTGGTCGATGCAAGCAAATCAAGCTGTGAACCATTTTTCAGGAACTTGTTTGAATAAGTTGCGAATGGGCCAAACAATACATATTTTTTACCGTCGATATAACGAGTATCGATATGTGGAACAGACATCGGAGGCGCACCAAGATCAGCACGACCATAGACTTTGGCTGTGTGTTTTGCTGTTACTGTAGGATTGTCAGTCACAAGGAACTCACCACCCACAGGGAAACCAGCATATTGTTGCGCTTCTGGTAAACCAGTCATTTGCAATAATTTAATTGCAGCACCGCCAGCACCAATAAACACGAAACGTGTTTTTACATGACTGACTTCACCAGATTTGACATCTTTGAATGCAACAGACCAAGTATTATCGTCATTCTTACTAATCCCAGTGACTTCAGTTGAAGTTCTGAGTTTAAAGTTTGGACTTTTCTCGAGATTGTTAATCAATTGCTTGGTGATTGCACCGTAGTTCACGTCAGAACCAACGTCCATACGGGTTGCAGCCACTTTTTGCTGAGGATCACGACCGTCCATCACCAATGGTGCCCACTGTTGAATTTCGGCTTTGTCTTCACTTAATTTCATGCCAGCGAATAACGGATTTTGAACCATGGCAGCATAACGCTTTTCCATAAAGTTCACGTTATCACCCCATACGAATGCAATGTGTGGTACTGGGTTAATGAATGTACTAGGTGTTTCTAATACACCTTGTTTCACTTGGTAAGCCCAAAATTGCTTAGCAATTTCAAATTGGCTTGCCACTTTAACAGCTTTAGAAATGTCCATTTTACCGTCTTTTTCTTCGGTATAATTCATTTCCATAAAGCCAGAGTGTCCTGTACCCGCATTGTTAAAGCCATTTGAACTTTCTTGTGCGACAGCATCAAGACGTTCATACATGCGGATGTTCCAGTCAGGTTGTAACTCGTTGAGGTAAGTACCAAGTGTGGCACTCATGATTCCACCGCCGACCAATACAACATCAACAACAGTTTCATCATTTTTCGTTTTAATTGCCTTAGACGTAATCGGTCTAAAAAGAAAGGCAATAGCAATCACTATTAGTACTAGCAATAGTACTAATAAATACTTCCAGAATTTTTTCATTCAATTTACCTTAAAAATTAAATGACTCCCTATATGGGTAATATAGAGAGAAAGGATTTCAATAAGAATTGGCACAATAAAGGCACATCAGTAAAAGGGTTGTCTTGACTGATGTTTGGAGAAAAAGTTTGTGAATTTTACTTTAATATAGAAAGGATTTTGGTATACCAAATGTTGCAATATGTATTATTCAAGTCATTTTGAATAGTAGATTATAGGTTTTATTGTTTCTTGTTCTAGTCAATCTAAGTTTTGTAGGTTAAAGGGACATTCAATATTTATAACCATTAAAAAAGGCTGTCTAATGACAGCCTTTTTCCACTAAATGATCTTACCAGCTTAACGCACCACCAGTTTGGTAGTCTGTTACGCGCGTTTCAAAGAAATTTTTCTCTTTACGCAAGTCCATCATCTCAGACATCCACGCAAATGGGTTTGTTACACCAGCGAATTGCTCTGGTAAACCAAGTTGTGATAAACGACGGTTACAGATGAATTTCAAATATTCTTCCATCATGCTTGCATTCATACCCAATACACCACGTGGCATCGTGTCACGTGCGTATTCGATCTCAAGCATCGTACCTTCAAGAATCATTTGAATGACTTCTTGTTGGAATTCAGCAGTCCAAAGGTGAGGGTTCTCAATCTTGATTTGGTTGATCATATCAATACCAAAGTTCAAGTGCATAGATTCGTCACGTAGGATGTATTGGAACTGTTCAGCAACACCGTTCATCTTATTACGACGACCCATACTCAAGATTTGAGTAAAGCCACAGTAGAAGAAGATACCTTCAAGTACACAGTAGAATGCGATCAAGTTCCGAAGTAAACGTTGGTCGTTTTCAGGTGTTCCTGTATGAAAATTAGGATCAGTTAATGACTGTGTATATTTCAAGCCCCATGACGCTTTACGCGCAACACTAGGAATCTCACGATACATATTGAAGACTTCGCCTTCATCCATACCTAAAGATTCAATACAGTATTGATACGCATGTGTATGAATCGCTTCTTCAAATGCTTGACGCAAAATATATTGGCGGCATTCAGGGTTTGTAATATGGCGGTAGATTGCTAATACCAAGTTGTTTGCAACCAACGAATCTGCAGTTGAGAAGAAACCTAAAGAACGCATTACAATCGTACGCTCATCTTCTGTTAAGCCATTTTCAGACTTCCAAAGCGCGATGTCATGGTTCATGTTCACTTCTTGCGGCATCCAGTGGTTTGCACATCCGTCAAGATACTTTTGCCAAGCCCACTCGTATTTAAATGGAACAAGTTGGTTTAAGTCGGCACGACAGTTGATCATAGCTTTATCATCAACTTGTACGCGCTGTGCACCCATTTCAAGCTCTTCCAAGCCTGGTGCAACATCAAGGTTTTCTAAGGCTTGAGATGCTCGAGCCAACGAATCGGTTGGATTTGTTGATCGGATGGTACTGGTTCCAGTGGGTTGTGCAACTGCCACGCGCGGCGATGGTTGCTCTGAATCAGATACCACTTGCGTATTAACCGTTTTTTGCGAGTCGAGGGACGCAGACTTGTGTTCAGGTGCAGTCGGTTTTTGCGTATCATCTTCAAAATCGTCCCAGCTAAGGATAGACATATTTAATCTCACTATAATCTTAATTTATTTACATTGCAGTTTTAAAAAATGAAAATGGCGTATAAAAAACACAGCAAAACAAAAAGGGTAATAATCAATCCCATCATCGCTAAACGTTTGAGATTGATAGCTGCGGGAAGTGAGTTTGGCGTTAATAATTTGCCTGTTTCATCATAAATGGCAATCGCTCTTGCTCCGCTACTTAGCCCTAGCTCTTGTAATGCTCGTATTTCTACTTGTGTTAAACCAAATTCCATTCGCTCCATTGCTTGAATAAACATATAAGGAGCTAAATACTTAAAACCGCCACCACCACGTTTGAGTAACTGCGTTAATGCAGTTTCAGCGATACTAAAATCACCTAATAACGAACGTGGATGTGAAAACTGTGCACATTCAGTTAGATATTCTGTAGAAGATGGATAATGAAGTACTATCCGATCGACATAAATCTGTACTAAAACAGCAGGGGTATTAGCATATCGTTCTAAATCAGGTTGAAGCATAGTTCTACTTCCCAATAAAGCACTTTATTGATCTTGCTTACGCTGCTGTTTCCGAATGGCTAAAAATGCATAGACCATTGGTACATAAAAGAAAATAAAGGCAAAGATTAAAACAGCTAGTCCTAACATATAGTTATGGCTAATATTCAACATAATCTTTGCCTCTTTCCTTTAAATCTTAAATAAACCCTACTTTATTTAAGAAGGGTTTCTCCAAGATATAATTACTGACAAGCTTCACAATCTGGATTGTCGATTGAACAAGCCATTGGTACTGGAGCTGCTGTTGTGAAACCATCTTCTTCAACTTGAGCTTCAGGTTTTTTCTCTTCAACTGCTTGAGCCGCAACGATAGGTGCTTCAATTGTCGCTGGTTTTACTGCATTCAGTGCACCAGTATTAATTGTTGATTTCTCAGCAGATGTTGCACCTAAAGCTCGGAGGTAATACGTAGTTTTAAGACCACGTAACCATGCCATCTTATACGTGATGTCAAGTTTCTTACCATTCGCGCCAGCGATGTAAAGGTTCAATGACTGTGCTTGATCGATCCACTTTTGACGACGAGATGCAGCATCTACGATCCAACGTGTATCCACTTCAAACGCAGTTGCGAAGATTGCTTTTAATTCTTCAGGAATACGCGCAATTTTTTGTACTGAGCCTTCGAAGTGTTTCAGGTCATTCACCATCACAGTATCCCACAAACCACGTTCTTTTAATGCACGAACAAGGTAAGGGTTGATTACAGTGAATTCACCAGAAAGGTTAGATTTCACATACAAGTTCTGGAATGTTGGCTCAATTGATTGAGACACGCCACAAATGTTAGAGATCGTTGCAGTAGGTGCAATTGCCATCACATTCGAGTTACGCATACCGTCTTTTTGAACTTTAGTACGTAAGCTATCCCAATCTAAACGTTGAGTACGATCAACTTCGAACATACGCTCTGGACGAGATTTCGCAACAATTTCTAAAGAGTCGATTGGCAAGATACCTTGATCCCACAATGAACCTTTAAATGTTGAATAAGCACCACGTTCGATTGCCAAGTTACTCGACGTTTCGATTGCGTAATAGCTGATCACTTCCATTGATTCATCAGCAAAATCTACTGCTGCATCTGAACCATAAGCGATGCCCATTTCATATAACGCATCTTGGAAGCCCATGATACCCATACCCACAGGGCGGTGTTTCATGTTCGAATTTTTCGCTTGTGGTACTGCGTAGTAGTTAATGTCGATGACGTTATCAAGCATACGTACTGCAGTTTTAATGGTACGAGCAAGTTTCTCACGATCTAACACACCACCTTGAACATGTTGTACAAGGTTAATCGAACCTAAGTTACAGACCGCGATTTCATCTTGGTTTGTATTTAAAGTGATTTCTGTACACAAGTTAGATGAGTGAACTACACCTACATGTTGTTGTGGTGAACGTAAGTTACATACGTCTTTGAATGTGATCCACGGGTGACCTGTTTCGAACAACATCGAAAGCATTTTGCGCCATAAGTCTTTCGCACGTACTTTCTTGTGTAGCATGTTTTCTTGTTTTGCTACAGCTTCGTAGTGTGCATAACGCTCAGCAAATTCAGCACCTGTTAAGTCATGCAAGTCTGGTGTTTCAGAAGGTGTGAATAGTGTCCATTCAGCATCTTCAAATACACGTTGCATAAATAAATCAGGAACCCAGTTCGCTGTGTTCATGTCATGTGTACGGCGACGATCATCACCTGTGTTTTTACGTAGCTCTAGGAATTCTTCAACGTCCAAGTGCCAAGTTTCTAAGTAAGCACAGACTGCACCTTTACGCTTACCACCTTGGTTCACTGCAACAGCCGTATCGTTTGCAACTTTCAGGAATGGAACAACACCTTGTGATTTACCGTTTGTGCCTTTGATATATGAGTTCAAAGCACGCACAGGTGTCCAGTCATTACCTAAACCACCAGCCCATTTTGAGAGCATAGCGTTGTCACGCATTGCACCATAAATGTCATATAGGTCATCACCAATTGTTGTTAAATAACAGCTTGATAATTGTGGACGTAATGTACCAGAGTTAAACAGGGTTGGCGTAGAAGCCATGTAGTCGAAGCTAGACAATAAGTTATAGAACTCAATTGCACGTTCTTCTTTATTTTCTTCATTTAATGATAGACCCATCGATACGCGCATAAAGAATAATTGCGGTAATTCGAAACGTACGCCATTTGAGTGAATGAAGTAACGGTCAAATAAAGTTTGTAGACCTAAATAAGTAAACTGGTTTGAACGTTCTGGTTGGATCGCTGCTGCCAATTTTGCAAGGTCAAAATCAAGAAGATCAGCAGAAAGAAGATCAAGCTCGATCCCTTTCTTCAAGAAAGTTTCTAAAGCATCATTTTCTAATGTGTCTGTAGATAGACCTAAGAACTCTAAACCTGTGCTCACTAGCTCATTACGTAATAAGCGTGCAGTCACATACGTGTAGTTTGGCTCTTGCTCGATACGAGTACGTGTTGCCATCATCATGGTCGTTGCGATGTCGCTTTCTTTTACGCCGTTGTATAAGTTTTTAACGGTTTCATCGACGATCGCTTGAACATCAATCCCTTCCAAACCTTCACTTGCTGTTTCGATTGTCGCTGTGAGTGCACCGAGGTCTAATGGTTGGAGCTGTCCATGAGCATCAGTGATTTGAAGGGTAGGATGATGGTTCGCGCCTGCTTGCTGACGAGCAGTGGCACGTTGTTCACGATAAATAACGTAGGCACGTGCAACTTTTTGCTCGCCTGTACGCATAAGTGCTAATTCAACTTGGTCTTGAATTTCTTCGATATGAATCGTACCGCCAGAAGGTAAACGACGATTAAAAGTATTGAGTACCATCTCTGTTAATTGAGTGATACGGTCATGGATGCGACTAGAGTCAGCACCTTGTTGACCTTCAACAGCTAAAAAGGCTTTCCCGATCGCAACAGAAATCTTCTCGGCATTAAAAGACGCGATTTCACCAGTGCGCTTAATTACCTGAATTTGACCAGGAGTAGAAGTGATGATGCTCATGTCAGCATAGCTCCATTATCATCTATTTTTATGTTCATAGACCGTTTGAATCGAGCAAAATGTATGCCACGATGTTTGAGGGATAAACACAATACTTAGTGGTTAAAGTTTATTTTCAACACAAGATACGGGATTTTTTACAGCAGATCAATCCTTGACATTTTGGTAAATTTTTTTTCATGTCTTAACTGCTGAATTCACAGGCACATAGCATAACAAAGCCATTAAAAAAGGCTTATAGATAACTCTGTGGATAAGTCAAAAAACAAACACTTAAATTATTTTGGGTGAAGAAAGAAACAAATTGTTTAACATTGGCACAAAATCTATACTAAAAATTCATCCTGTCGGAAAAAGCAGGTGAAATTAAAAAATATATTAAAATTCATAATTTTAATAAAAATATAACAAAAGTGCTTAGCCGTGTATCAGTTTGGTGAACGCCTACTTGTTTACAATGTAAACGTGTGTATATTGCAAAACATAAACCAATGTATCTGTCAGATTTTTATAGATAGATTCACTCTAATTGTAGGGGCATACAAATGAGCCAAGAAGAAAAGTTACCAAAGATTTTGATCGTTGAAGATGACGAACGCTTAGCACGCTTAACACAAGAGTATTTGATTCGTAACGGTTTAGAAGTTGGGGTCGAAACAGATGGTAATCGTGCGATTCGCCGTATTATCAGTGAGCAGCCAGATTTAGTTGTATTGGATGTAATGTTACCGGGTGCAGATGGTTTAACCGTTTGTCGAGAAGTTCGTCCACACTATCATCAGCCTATTTTGATGTTAACTGCACGTACTGAAGATATGGATCAGGTACTTGGTTTAGAAATGGGTGCAGATGACTATGTTGCTAAACCCGTTCAACCACGTGTTTTATTAGCTCGTATTCGTGCTTTATTACGTCGTACTGATAAAACAGTTGAAGATGAAGTTGCTCAACGTATTGAGTTTGATGATCTCGTGATTGATAACGGTGGTCGTTCAGTGACTTTAAATGGTGAATTGGTTGATTTTACGAGTGCTGAATATGACTTATTGTGGTTGTTAGCTTCGAACGCAGGGCGCATCTTATCTCGTGAAGATATTTTTGAGCGTCTCCGTGGTATTGAATACGATGGTCAAGACCGTTCGATCGATGTGCGTATTTCACGTATTCGTCCAAAAATTGGTGATGATCCAGAAAATCCAAAACGTATCAAAACTGTGCGTAGCAAAGGTTATTTATTCGTTAAAGAAACTAACGGGATATAATTTGCGTCTTGCTTTAAATTAGCTTGGATTTATTTCCCTTATGGTAAGTCGAGTACTAAAAAACAGCATTTTCTTGCGAATTTATGCTGGATTAGTGGTTTTAGTTGTTGTTGTTGCCGCATTTTGTTATTTGCTGGTACAGGTCATCAACTATCAACGCGCGCAAGAATATCGTGAATCTCTGACGGATGGTATTTCGTATGTCATCAGTGAGGGGGTATCTCGACAGCCTCAAAAACAACAAAAGCTAGATTGGATTTCTGATGCCTCCGATTTACTAGAACTTCCAATCTACTATGTTGATGCAGCACGTGTAGAGCTTTCTCGTACTGAGAAAAAGCGGATTGCTGAACAGAAATCAGTGGTTCGTTATGATGCCAATAATGGTGTGGGTTATATCATTATTGGCCTGAAAGATGATGCGAAACATTATCTTTATATCAAAGTGGATAAGCTCGGCGAGCGCCAAATGAAGGCATTGCCAATTTTTGTACTGGATTATTTGATTTTTTATCCGGGGCAAGAGCGTGAATATTTAGAAAGAATTAAAAAGCATTTTTACTATCCGATTACGATTGCCAATATTAAAGATATTAATCTAGATTCAGAGCAAATCGGTCGTTTACGTCAAGATCAAAGTATTCTGTTATATAAGGATAGTGCAACTGTACGTGGTACAACGATTTCGATTGTTTCTCCAATGCCAAATCATCCTGCACAAGTCCTTATCTTAGGTCCAGTTCCAATGTTTAATTGGATGCCTTTTCAGCTTTCAGCAGGTATTACCTTATTTAGCTTATTCTTATTAAGTCTAGGTGTTTACGGTTTAATTCTACCGCTTGAGCGGAAAATTCGTCAGGTTCGTTTTGCTTTAAATAAAATGAAGTCTGGTGATTTGTCATTACGTGTTCCGATTGAAGGCACAGATGAAATGGCAAATTTGGCATCTAGTTATAACAATATGTCAGATCACATTCAGCGGTTGATTGAAGCACAACGTGAATTAATGCGTGCAGTGTCGCATGAACTCAGAACACCTGTGGCACGAATTCGTTTTGGCATGGAGATGTTAGCTGAAGAAGATGACTATAATTATCGAATTCAGCAAGTCGATATGATTGATAAAGATATTGAAGCACTCAATACTTTAATTGATGAAATTATGACTTACGCCAAACTAGAGCAGGGTACGCCATCTTTAGACTTCGAAGATGTAGTATTGGTTGAAGTGCTCGATCAGGTTGCAATGGAAACAGAAGCATTGAAGACTCAAAAAGAAATTGAGTTAATTGCACCGCCGTTGTCATTATCTGTAGATGCTGAACGTCGCTATTTGCATCGTGTGGTACAAAACTTGGTTGGAAATGCCGTTCGTTATTGCGATCATAAAGTTCGAATTAGTGGTGGTGTTCGTGCTGATGGTAAGGCTTATGTGTGTGTAGAGGACGATGGACCAGGGATTCCAGAGCAAGAGCGCACACGTATTTTTGAAGCGTTTGCTCGTTTGGATGATAGTCGTACACGCGCATCAGGTGGGTATGGTTTGGGTTTATCAATCGTGAGTCGTATCGCGTATTGGTTCGGTGGAGATATTATGGTAGACCAAAGCCCTAACTTAGGTGGCGCACGTTTTACCATGACATGGCCAGCGAAGCGCTATAAACAAAACATAAAAAAATAGTTTTAATTCATTTAAGCTTATGTGAAAAATATAAGAAAGCCAAAGCATCAAGCTTTGGCTTTAATTTTTTTATGAAGCATAAATATTGATTATTCATGAACAGATGAATCAGGTTCGATTAATGGATGACCAGACCTTAAGCCATTCAGTGCATCTATATTAAAATCCAGAAGTAATGAATTATTTTTTACGTCTATTTTATAACTTTTAATCAATGGTTGATCGCCATTTAATGTTTCAACTTTATAGCTATCAGCAATGTTTAGAATACTTTCAAGATTGGTTGTTGTTGCAGCAAAGTCTTCTCTAAAAACTTCATAGATATCTCTTAGGTCGAAAATTGCATTATCAGCATCAGGGTGTTTCCGAATATAACTTTCAATGTGCCGCATCAGCAGCTGTGAAAAAAAGAAATAATCTGAGTCATGTGTATATTCTAAATGCATATTTTTCTCCTTGTTTGCTACTTTTAGAATACCGATCTCTTAGCCAAATAGTGTATAAAGTTAATTAAAGCATGTAGCTGAATTGCAACATATTATGTCGAAATGACAACCTGATTTCGACCTTGGCGTTTGGCTTGATATAAGGCGTCATCAGCTTGCTTGAAATGATGTTCGATAGAATGTAGGTTTTCTGCCTCGCAGATATAAATTCCTAGACTCACTTGGATATAAAAGTCATTTTGCTGTTCTAATTTGATAGGTGTTTGGCTAATTCTTTTTCTGATGTTCTCAGCAGCTTGATAGGCTGTGTTTGCATCTATATCAGTCATGAAAATGGCAAATTCTTCACCACCTAAACGACCAAGTAAATCATGCGGTCTCAGCATGGTTTGAATGGTCTGGACGCAACTTTGTAGCGCACGATCTCCAATTTGATGGCCATAGTTATCATTCACTTGTTTAAAATGATCGATATCTAACATGAAAAAAGCGGTCGTTTGGGCAGAGTTTTTTGCTTGCTGTTGTAAAAGTTGAACTGACTGTAAAAATTGACGGCGAGTCAGGCTTGAGGTGAGTTCATCATGAGCAATAATATGTTGTAACTCTTGGATTAGCTTCGTTCTCACCATATTAATGCTGGAAACTGTGAGTGGTCCAATCGTCATCATGATTAAACCCAAACGTATAGAAATGGTGTTATTTAAATATCGCTCTGGATAGAGCAGTAAATAGTTTTGTGAGACGTGATAAATAATAAAAGCACAACTCACAGAAGTGATAATCGTGACTGAAAAATGACGATAGCGTAAAGCACACCAAATTAATGCGGCAATTGGATAAAGCACTGAACCGGGACCGGTGTCATAGTAAGCGATTACAATTGAAAAAATAACACTAAATAATGGTAGGCTTTCCTGAACAGTAAGCGCTTTAAATTCTTTAATTTGTTGTTTGAACTCTCCAAGCACAGGTGCACTTAGCATAGCAGGGAGGATTAACAAAGCATTTTGAATTTCAGCGGTAAACCAATGTCCGAAATCAATCCAAAACGAACCAAGAGCGAATTTGGTATTAAAGTAGGGAAGGCAAAATGCAGCAAATAAAGAACTTGATACCGCACCCACACAGCAGAAGCTAAATAAGAATAAGTAGAAGTAACCTTGATGCATGGAGCGAATCAGTGAGGTTAACTTGATGTAAAGGAAAAGTGCGGTCAGGACATAGCACAAGTTGGCTGTAGTTAAACAGAGGTTGAGCAAAAATGGAGTATCTTGCAAAGTATCCGCAAGCAAGTAGCCTACGATTGCACCGATCAAACTAATCGGGTGCCGTGTTTGTGGAAAACGAATCAGTAAACCCAGTAAAACAGAATTGGCTGGCCAAAACGAAGCAAGAAATGTTAAGTGTCGGGTAGCGATACCGATGAGACAACAAAAAAAGATCACAGCAGCGAAAACGAAAAATAATTGCAAAAGTGATTTAGGTTTTGATGCTGCTATTGATTGAGTCATCCTGACACTTTTCCTTGGAGGAATTAGGTCGGGCTATTATATAAATTTTGTTTAAATTTTCAGCACAAATTTGTATCAATGCAATGATTTAGTTCATGCTGCAATATTTTTGAGCATTGATGACAAGTTGCGGATATTTTTGGCGCAAGAATAAAGAAAAAAATGATCAATATTGGTTAGTCGATTTGATAATTCGATTTTTAAGGGTGAATTTGTAGCGATCTAGGTCGTATCAGGAAATTAATCAACAAAATCATCCTAAAGACTAAAGCGCTTCAACTAGCATGAGAAATTAGAAATCAGGTACAATTGGCGGGATTAATTTTGTGTTTGGTGTATTTGAAGGCCAATACATACATTCTTTGTTAAAAATAGGCCTGCCAGGAGTTATCCCCGCATGAGTGCCATTACTCCATACGATTGGGCGATTATCGCCTTCGTGATCGGCGTTACATTTCTTTGCGTTTTTATGCTTACAGTTCCCTTACTCCTCGGGGGTAAAGCATGGGGGCGTGCGAAGCAAGAGCAGTTTGAATCAGGTGTAGTTGGTGCGGGCGGTGCTCGTATCCGCTTGTCAGCCAAATTCTATTTAGTTGCAATTTTCTTCGTTGTCTTTGACTTGGAAGCTCTTTACCTCTACGCATGGTCGACATCAGTTCGTGAAGTAGGTTGGTTTGGATTTACCACGGTCGTTATTTTTGTTGTGGATCTTTTGATCGCTTTGGTTTATGCAATTTCTGTAGGCGCGCTGAATTGGGCACCTGTAGATCGTCGTAAATCTGCTGGTGTGACAACAAAAATTGGTTCACCGAATATGAATATTGCTGACATTACTCGATTCAATAATATTGAAGAGCTTGTTATCGATCCTACTGGTCATATTCCAGCGCAGTCTTCTGGTCGTGTTAAGTCTAAAACACCGACTACATCATCATTTGAACAGGAGTAAGTCGGGATGAAATATACTTTAACCCGTGCGAATCCAGATGCCGATCAGTATCCATTACAAGATCGTCAAATCGTAACTGATCCTCTTGAGGAAGAAGTGAATAAAAGTGTGATGATGACACGTCTTGAAGATGTGTTGCATACCGCAGTGAACTGGGGACGTAAAAACTCTTTATGGCCTTTTAACTTCGGTACATCATGCTGTTATGTTGAATATGCGACGACTTTAACTGGTGTACATGACTTGTCTCGTTTTGGTGCTGAGGTTATTCGTGCTTCACCACGTCAAGCAGATTTAATGATTGTTGCAGGAACCTGCTTTGTCAAGATGGCACCTGTAATTCAACGTTTGTATGAACAAATGCTTGAGCCTAAATGGGTCATCTCTATGGGTGCTTGTGCGAACTCTGGTGGTATGTACGACATCTATTCTGTAGTACAAGGTGTCGATAAAATTATTCCTGTTGATGTGTACATCCCAGGTTGCCCACCTCGTCCAGAAGCATTGATCCAAGCATTGATGTTACTTCAAGACCAAATTCAACTAGAGCGCCGTCCACTTTCAGCGGTGATTGGTGATGATCTTCAGCCTGTGTATAAGCCAAAGATGATGCCAGAACGCGATCGTAAAAATGCGGAACGTATTGCGGTGAAAAATTTACGCTCTATGGATGAAATTAAATAATTTGAACGATGAATTGTGACATGTCTGAAGAGACATGATCATCGGGAAAATTGCCAGAATTTGTATTAAATAGGAAGCCAAGCCAATGGCTGAAACTGACATTGCTATGCCAGAGTCAACGCAAGTTGATTCACGCCCAGCATTTGCAATCGTAGAAGAGCTCAAAACCAAATTTGGTGAGAACTTCTATGTGCAGGCGACTTTTGAAGAGTTTCCAACAGTCTGGGTTGAGCGCGCGCGCGTGCAAGAAGTCCTTATGTTCCTCCGTAAAGTGGAACGTCCTTATGTAATGCTGTTTGACTTATCTGCGGTTGATGAGCGTTTACGTGTTCACCGTGATGGTTTACCAGCATCAGACTTTACTGTGTTTTATCACTTGTTATCGCTTGAGCGTAATAGTGATATTCGTATTAAAGTTGCATTAAATGAAAATGATTTAAGCATCCCAACCGCAACCAATATTTGGCCAAATGCCAACTGGTACGAGCGTGAAGCTTACGATATGTTCGGTATCGATTTCGCTGGGCATCCAATGCTCCGTCGTATCTTGTTGCCAACCTATTGGGAAGGTCATCCATTACGTAAAGAATATTCTGCGCGTGCGACAGAATATACGCCGTATATGCAGAATCAAGCGAAACAGGATTTTGAACAAGAACACCTACGCTTTG
Organism: Acinetobacter sp. AG1; assembly: GCF_001005525.1. Taxonomy (NCBI): domain Bacteria; kingdom Pseudomonadati; phylum Pseudomonadota; class Gammaproteobacteria; order Moraxellales; family Moraxellaceae; genus Acinetobacter; species Acinetobacter sp. AG1. The sequence goes on from NZ_LBMZ01000123.1 coordinate 69,233, forward strand.
TGCCTGAAGACTGGGGTCTAAAACGCGGCAATGCTGATGAAGACTTCATGTTCTTGAACTTAGGTCCTAACCATCCATCTGCACACGGTGCGTTCCGTGTCGTATTGCAGTTGGACGGTGAAGAAGTGAAAGACTGCGTACCTGATATTGGTTATCACCACCGTGGTGTGGAAAAGATGGCTGAACGTCAGACGTGGCATTCATTTATTCCTTATACCGATCGTGTTGACTACTTAGGCGGTTGTGCGCAAAACATGCCATACGTGATGGCAGTTGAACAGCTTGCTGGTATTAAAGTACCTGAGCGTGCGCAAGTCATTCGTGTGATGTTAAACGAATTATTCCGTATCAATAACCACTTGTTATTCTGTGGTACAGCGATTCAGGATGCGGGTGGTATGACCCCTGTATTTTATATGTTCGCAGACCGTCAAAAAGTCTATGACATCGTTGAAGCGATCACGGGTTATCGTATGCATCCAGCATGGTTCCGTATCGGTGGTACGGCACATGACCTTCCAAACAACTGGCAAAAACTTGTTAAAGAATTGCTAGAGTGGATGCCAAAACGTTTGAACGAGTACTACACTGCGGCACTTAAAAACTCAGTATTTATTGGTCGTACCCGCAATGTTGCGCAATACGACGCTAAATCTGCGTTGGCTTGGGGTGTAACTGGTACGGGTTTACGTGCGACGGGTATTGATTTTGACGTCCGTAAATATCGTCCATATAGTGGTTATGAAAACTTCGACTTTGATATTCCAGTGGAATATGAAGGCGATGCATATGCGCGTGTCTTGGTTCACTTCCGTGAAATTACTGAGTCGTTGAAAATTATTCAACAGTGCTTGGACAACATGCCATCTGGTCCTTATAAAGCGGATCATCCACTGGCTGTTCCACCACCAAAAGATAAGACATTACAAGATATTGAAACCTTGATTACGCACTTCTTGAGCGTATCTTGGGGTCCTGTCATGCCTGCAGGTGAGTCATCATTTATGACTGAAGTGGTGAAAGGTGCGAGTACTTATTACTTGACTTCAGATAAGTCAACGATGAGTTACCGTACTCGTATTCGTACACCGACCTTCACACATTTGCAGCAAATGCCTTCTGTGATTAATGGCAGTTTGGTTTCTGACTTGATCATTTATTTGGCGACCATTGACGTGGTTATGGCTGACGTGGATCGCTAGGGGTAAACGATTATGATGATTTTGACTGATAAAAAACCTCGTGTGAATGTTGAAGGGATTTTGACTGCTGAAGAAATCCATGACATTGAACATCATATTGATCACTATCCATATCCACGTGCGGCATCATTGGATGCATTAAAATGCGTACAACGTCGTAATGGCTGGGTAGATGACGCTCAAATGAATGCGATTGCGCAATTGTTGACAATCAGTGTGGCGGATTTAGAGGGTGTAGCAACGTTCTATAACCGTATTTATCGCCAACCTGTAGGTCGTCATGTGATTTTGTTATGTGACTCGATTGCATGCTTCTTGATGGGTGCAGAAACTTTAGCAGAAGCATTTCAGCGAGAGCTAGGCATCCAGTATGGACAAACCACAGCAGATGGTCGTTTCACCTTGCTCCCAATTTGCTGTTTAGGCAACTGTGATAAAGGTCCAACGTTAATGATTGATGAAGATACTCACGGTTTAGTGGATGTGTCATCAGTTAAACAGTTATTGGAGAAGTATGTATGAATACTGAACCAAAACCAATTTATGGCGACGGTAATCCAGAAACTCATCCACTCACTTGGCGTTTGAGTAAGCAAGATGCGGTACGCAATGCTGATGAATACGAAGCTTTAGAAGGTTACGCAGGCTTCAAAAAAGCGCTCAGCATGCCACCAAAAGATGTACTTGACGTGATTAAAGCTGCGACAGTTAAAGGTCGTGGTGGTGCAGGTTTCCCAGCAGGAATTAAATGGTCGTTGATGGCACCGAATGATGGTGGTCCACGCTATTTAATTTGTAATGCTGATGAAATGGAACCAGGTACCTTTAAAGACCGTTTGTTGATGGAAAAACTTCCACATCAATTGATCGAAGGTATGTTGATCGCAGGTTATACCCTTGAAGCAACGCATGGTTATATCTTCATTCGTGGTGAATACATCGAAGCAGCTCAATACTTAAATGAAGCATTAGAGCAAGTTCGTGCCAAAGGTTACTTGGGTGAAAACATCCTCGGTACTGGTTGGAACTTTGAGATGTATGTTCACACGGGTGCAGGGCGTTATATCTGTGGTGAAGAAACTGCATTGATTAACTCGCTTGAAGGTCGTCGTGCCAATCCGCGTACTAAACCACCATTCCCACAAGTTGCTGGTGCATGGGGGCGTCCAACGATTGTCAACAACGTCGAAACCTACAATAACTTGCCAGCAATCATGTTGCGTGGGCCAGAGTGGTATATCAACCTTTCTGCACATAAGTCTAAAGATCCAGGTACTAAGATTTATGGTGCATCAGGTAAGGTGAAATTCCCAGGACTTTGGGAACTTCCTTTTGGTACAACTGCACGCGAAGTGATTGAAGATCATGCGGGCGGTATGCGTGACGGTCTAACACTGAAAGCATGGTTACCAGGTGGCGCATCAACAGATTTCTTGGCGGCTGAACATATTGACTTGCCAATGGACGCTGAAAGCATCATGAAAGCAGGTTCACGTTTAGGAACATGTTTGTTGATGGTGGTTGATGAAACCCAATGTATGGTCTCTGCAACGCGTAACTTAGAAGAGTTCTTTGCACGTGAATCATGTGGTTTCTGTACACCGTGCCGTGATGGTTTACCTTGGGCAGTCAAAGCGCTGAAAGCACTCGAAACAGGTACAGGTAAGAAAGAAGATATCGATCATTTACAAGAACTGACTCGTAAATTATGGATCGGTAAAACTTTCTGTGCTCACGCACCGGGTGCGATGGAGCCGCTTATGGGCGCATTAAAATATTTCCGCCATGAGTTTGAAGCAAAGGTTAAAACCCATGCTCCTGCTCTTGACGTAGAACAAGCTTAAGGAATTCGACTATGGCTACAATTCATGTCGATGGAAAATCGTATGAAGTCAATGGCTCTGAAAACTTGCTACAAGCATGTCTCAGCCTTGGTATCGACATCCCGTATTTTTGTTGGCACCCATCCTTAGGTTCTGTTGGTTCTTGTCGTCAATGTGCTGTTACGCAATATAATAATGCGGAAGATACACGTGGGCGCTTAGTCATGTCTTGTATGACACCAGCTGCCGACAATACCTTTATTTCTATTGAAGACAAAGAAGCAACGGATTTTCGTGCATCAATCGTCGAATTCTTAATGACCAACCACCCACATGACTGTCCAGTCTGTGAAGAAGGTGGTCACTGTCATTTACAAGATATGACGGTGATGACGCAACACGATCGTCGTCGCTATCGCTTCACAAAGCGTACCCATCATAACCAAGAGTTGGGTTCGTTTATTGCACATGAAATGAACCGCTGTATCGCGTGCTATCGTTGTGTGCGTTACTACAAAGATTATGCGGGTGGTACAGACTTTGGTGTCTATGCCAATGCATCACGTGTTTATTTCGGTCGTCCAGAATCAGGAACTTTAGAGTCTGAATTTTCTGGTAACTTGACTGAAGTCTGTCCGACTGGTGTATTTACTGATAAAACGCATTCAGCACGTTATAACCGTAAGTGGGACATGCAATACGCACCAAGCGTATGCCAAGGCTGTTCTTCAGGTTGTAACATCTCACCGGGTGAGCGTTATGGCGAAATCCGTCGTGTTGAAAACCGTTTCAATGGTTCAGTAAATCAATACTTCTTGTGTGATAAAGGTCGTTTCGGTACAGGTTATGTGAATCGTGCAGATCGTCCACGTCAACCACAGTTCCGTAATGGTGACGTTGTTACAACAGTGAGTGTGGATCAAGCACTTGATCAAGCCATTGCTCAACTAAAAGGCAAAAAAGTATTAGGTATTGGTTCACCACGCGCAAGCTTGGAATCAAACTATGCGCTACGTCAATTGGTTGGACAAGACAACTATTCAACTGGATTGTCTCAAAAAGAGCAAAATCTGGTTGAATTAGCTGCATCAATCATGCAAACACAGGGCATTTACAACCCGAACATGCGTGAAATTGAAAGTTACGATGCGGTGTTGATCTTGGGTGAAGACTTAACTCAAACTGCGCCACGTATGGCTTTATCGGTTCGTCAAGCAGCGAAAAATAAAGCAAAAGAAATGGCAGCTAAAACACGTACACCAGATTGGTTGGCAGAGCCTGTACAACGTATTGGTCAAGATGCTAAATCTCCAATCTACATTCTTGCTGCAACGCAAACACGTTTAGCGGATGTTGCAACAGGTGAAGTAGTTGCATCGCCAAATGACATCGCACGTTTAGGTTTCGCGGTTGCTGCTGCGCTTAAAGGTGAAGCACTGACTGGTTTGGCTGAAGATGCAAAAGCATTTGCGCAAACGATTGCAGATACCTTGAAAGCAGCGAAAAAGCCTTTGATTATTTCTGGTACGAGTTTACAAGATTCTGCGATTATCGAAGCGGCTGCACAGGTTGCACAAAACTTAGGTGAAAATGCAGGTTTATCATTGACTGTTCCTGAAGTGAACTCAATGGGCTTAGCATTATTCGGTGGTTTAAGTTTAGAACAAGCTTTTGCCCAAGATTATGATGCCGTAGTTGTGGTTGAAAATGACCTAACTCGTCGTTTGCCAGTTGCTCAAGTAAAAGCTGCGCTTGATAAAGCTGAAACTGTGATCGTATTGGATCACAGTGAAACTGAGATTGTGAAGCTTGCAGACATCGTTCTTTCAGCAGCAAGTTTTGCTGAAGGTGATGGCACTGTAGTGAGTCAAGAAGGCCGTGCACAACGTTTCTATCAAGTGTATGACCCAAGCTACTACAAGCCTGAATATGCGATCAAAGAATCATGGCGTTGGTTACATGCTGTTGAGACAGGTCTTAAAGGTAAAGCAGTCGATTGGACATTGCTTGATGATGTAATTGATGACATCGTGAAGAATGTTCCAGTACTTGAAGCGATTCAAGATGTTGCACCAGATGCAGGTTATCGTGTTCATGGTTTGAAAATTGCACGTGAGCCACGTCGTTACTCAGGTCGTACCGCAATGCGTGCACCGTTATCGATTCACGAGCCAAAACAACCAACCGATCCAGATTCAGCATTAACATTCTCTATGGAAGGTTATGTGGGTAATCAGACAGCATCGTCTTTAGTACCTTTCGCATGGGCTGCGGGTTGGAACTCGCCACAAGCGTGGAACAAGTACCAAGATGAAGTCGGTGGTCACTTAAAAGGTGGTGATTCGGGTGTGCGTTTATTCGATCGCTTAGCAAAACGTCCTGCACGTAGCTATGTTGCACCGACTGCCGTGGTTGTGAATCCTGAAAGCTTCCGTCTTGTGCCAATGCACCATATCTTTGGTTCTGGTGAATTCACGATTAAAACACCAGCAATGGAATCACGTATTCCTGAAGCGATGTTTGCCGTAGGTGAACAAGATGCGACGCGCTTAAATGTTCAAGATGGTCAACGTATTACCGTGAAAGCAGGCGAAACGAGCATCAGCTTACCTGTACAAGTCATCGAATATTTACCAACAGGCTATATTGGTTATCCAATTGGTCTAGCACCAACCGTTTCATTGGCAGAGCCTGTGTCTGTGGCAGTAGGAGTGTAATTCATGAATCAAGAAATTATACGTCAAACGCCACTTTGGGCTGAGAACTGGCCAATCGCTTATTCAGTGATTCAAGCAGTTGTGATCTTGCTGGTGGTGGTTTTGGTTGCTGCGTTAATGTCATTTATTGAGCGTCGTCTCTTGGCATTATGGCAAGACCGTTATGGTCCAAACCGTGTTGGTCCGGGTGGTATGTTCCAGATCGTTGCTGACATGCTCAAGATCATGTTCAAAGAAGACTGGACACCAAAGTTTGCCGACAAGCTGACTTTTCGTTTAGCACCAGCAGTTGCGATGGCAACTGCGGTACTTTCGTTTATGGTCATCCCAGTAAGTCCTACACTGGGCGTTGCGGATATGAGTATCGGTCTATTGTTCTTTATGGCAATGGCTGGTATCGCAGTTTATGCAGTGCTGTTTGGTGGTTGGGCGTCTAACAACAAATACTCGTTACTCGGTGGTCTTCGTTCTGCTGCTCAAACTATTTCTTATGAAGTGTTCTTGGGTATCTCCTTGATGGGTGTGGTTGCTATTGCAGGCTCATTCAATCTACGTGAAATCGTTGAAGCTCAGCGTGATGTTTGGTTTGTTATTCCACAATTCATTGGTTTTATTATCTTTGTTATTGCTGGTGTTGCAGTGACGCATCGTCATCCATTTGACCAACCAGAAGCTGAGCAAGAATTGGCGGAAGGTTATCACGTTGAATATGGTGGGATGAAGTGGGGGATGTTCTTCGTTGCGGAATACGTGAACGTGGTTTTAATCTCTGCACTGATCGTAACGTTATTCTTCGGCGGATGGCTTGCACCATTTAACTTAGAAATTCCATTTGTTCCACCAGTTTTTTGGTTCGTGATTAAAACAGCATTCTTTGTAATGATGTTTGTATTGGCGCGTGGTTCTTTAATGCGTCCACGTTATGACCAAGTGATGAACTTTGGTTGGAAAGTTTGTTTGCCATTGGCGTTGGTCAACTTGTTAGTGACTGGTGCTGTGATTCTGATGAATCAGGCCTAGGACAGCAGGGAGTACAAAATGTATAAAATTCTAGCTGGATTTGGATCGATTGTCCGTTCGTTGTGGATGGTGTTTAGCCATGTAACACGTAAACGTGACACGATTTTATATCCAGAAGTACCAGCTGAACAAATTGTGCCTCCACGCTTTCGTGGTCGTATCATCTTGACGCGTGATCCAGATGGTGAAGAGCGTTGTGTGGCATGTAACCTTTGTGCGGTTGCATGTCCTGTTGGCTGTATTTCATTACAAAAAGCGGAAAAAGAAGATGGACGTTGGTATCCAGAATTTTTCCGTATTAACTTTTCACGCTGCATTTTCTGCGGTATGTGTGAAGAAGCTTGTCCTACAACTGCAATTCAGATGACTCCAGATTTTGAACTTGCTGAATATGTACGCCAAGACTTGGTTTATGAAAAAGAAAACTTATTGATTTCTGGCCCAGGCAAATATCCTGACTATAACTTCTACCGTGTCACTGGTATGGCAGTAAATGGTAAGGAAAAAGGTCAAGCACAAAAAGAAAGTGCACCAGTTGATGTACGGAGCTTATTACCATGATGTGGCCATTTTATTTGATGGCACTTGTGGCCATCGTATCGACAATTCGTGTTGTGACAAATACGAATCCCGTACATGCTCTTTTAAGTTTAATCGTTTCTTTACTTGCTGTTGCTGGTATTTTCATGATCGTGGGTGCGCCTTTTGCTGGTGCACTTGAGATTATTGTTTATGCTGGTGCAATCATGGTCTTGTTCGTCTTTGTGGTCATGATGTTGAACCTTGGACAAGATACGATTGAACAAGAACGTAAATGGTTAACCTCTGATGCATGGGCATATCCTGCATTAATGAGTTTCTTATTGGGCTTGGTTTTGGTTTGGATGTTGGGTGGAGAATACACCACGATTTCTGCACCATTAGGTACAGAAATTGTAGGTCCTAAAGCAGTCGGTCAAGCATTATTTACTCACTATCTATTATTGGTAGAAGTTGCCGCAATGTTATTGCTTGCAGCCTTAGTTGCTGCATATCACCTTGGCAAACGTGAACCAAGTGCAGAAGAGGATAAAGAATAATGGGACACATCCCTTTAGAACATGGTTTGATTGTTGCAACCATCCTTTTTGCACTCGGTTTTTACGGTGTAATGGTGCGACGCAACCTATTATTTATGCTAATGAGCCTTGAAGTGATGATGAATGCTGCTGCATTGGCATTTGTTTTGGCAGGTAGTGTTTGGGCTCAACCAGATGGACAAGTGATGTTCATTTTGATCCTAACGCTTGCTGCAGCAGAGGCGTGTATTGGTCTTGCGATCGTCCTTCAGTTTTATCATCGCTTCCATCACTTGGATGTGGATGCTGCTAGTGAGATGCGCGGATGAGTACATTATATTTAACCGTTTTATTCCCGCTCATTGGTTTTATCCTGTTAGCGGCAGGGCGTAATAAACTGTCTGAAAATGTCGCTGCCATTATTGGTGTCGGTTCAGTTGGTTTATCTGCGTTATTTGCTTTAATCGCTGGTCTTGCATTTACCAGCAGTGGCCAAACCGTTTTTGTTCAACACTTATGGACATGGTTCAGTGTTGGCGGTTTTGAGCCAGGTATCAGCTTGCACCTCGATGGTTTGTCATTATTGATGACAGGTATGATCACAGGTGTTGGTTTCCTGATCCACATCTTTGCGTCATGGTATATGCGTGGTGAAGAAGATTACGCACGTTTCTTCTCTTATTTCAACCTGTTCGTTGCCAGCATGTTGTTGTTGGTACTCGGCGATAACTTGGCGTTATTGTTCTTAGGTTGGGAAGGCGTAGGTCTGTGTTCATACCTCTTGATTGGTTTCTACTACTCAAACCCTGCAAATGGTTGGGCAGCAATCAAAGCATTCACCGTAACACGTGTGGGTGACGTTTTCTTACTCATCGCATTGTTCTTGCTCTATCAACAGTTTGGTACGTTGAATACACAGTACATTGTTGAACATGCAGCGACTGTGATGACGCAAAGCTCATCATTGTCGATTTGGACTGCATTGATGTTGTTCTTAGGTGCGGCAGGTAAATCAGCACAAATTCCATTACAAACTTGGTTAGCTGATGCGATGGCTGGTCCTACACCAGTATCTGCATTGATCCACGCTGCAACGATGGTTACAGCGGGTGTGTACTTATGCTGCCGTATGTTCTCTGTGATGGAAATGGCACCAGAAGTAATGCAGTTCATCTCGATTACAGGTGCAGTAACCTTACTTGTAGCTGGTTTTGCTGCATTGGTTCAAACCGATATCAAACGTATCTTGGCTTACTCAACCATGAGTCAGCTCGGTTATATGTTTATGGCTGTGGGTGCTGAGGCGTATCAAGCTGGTTTATTCCACATGCTTGCCCACGCATTCTTCAAAGCGTTATTGTTCCTTTCTTCAGGTGCAGTGATTCTTGCATGTCATCACGAACAAAACATTTTCAAAATGGGTGGATTACGTAAAAAGATTCCATTTGTATTCTGGTGTTTCGTAATCGGCGGTGGTGCGTTAGCTGCACTTCCAATCGTAACAGTTGGCTTCTTCTCTAAAGATGCGATTTTAGGTGCAGTATATGCACAGTCTACGATTGCAAACCTTCCACTTTATAACACGTTGTATTGGGTAGGTGTTACTGGTGCATTCCTGACGTCTATCTATACCTTCCGTTTAATCTGGGTGGTATTCTTTGGCGAAGAAAAAACCCATGCACATGCCATTCATGGCGTGACTTACTGGGCACCGCTTGCAATTCTTGCGACCTTATCAACAGGTATTGGTTATTTCTTACAAGCACCTGTTGCAAAATTATTGACTGCTGCAAGTATTCCAAGCTTTGTTGTTCCTGAAGCTTTAGAAGAAGCTGTTGCACATGCAGAACATTTAGCAAGTGGTGTTGCCCTTGTTGGTTTAGTTGTTGGTATTTTCTTATTTGCCTTTGCGTATGGTGCGGTTAAATCATTTGCTCAAACATCTTTGGGTTCTGGTTTAGCACATATTTGCCGTACCGCATTTGGTTTTGATGCTTTGTATGACATCGTTTTTGTAAAACCATATTTATTGATTGCGAAAATCTTAGGTCGTGATCCAATTGATGGTTTATGGTTAGTGCTACCTGCACTTGTGAAAGGTGGTAATAGCTTTACAAGTTCGCGTCAAACAGGTTCATTGCGTGAATACGCATCAAGCATGTCACTCGGTGTAGTGGTGTTATTGATGATCTTGATCGTGATTCAGGTTGTGGGGAAATAAAATGGAAAACAATTTAATTTTACCCGCACTGATTTTAGTTCCTTTCATTGCTGGTTTTATTTGTTGGTTGGTTGATAAATTTGACCAACATTTGCCACGCTGGATTGCCTTGATTGGTATGCTCATTACCTTTGGTTTGGGTATTGCACTATGGCAAACTGGTACATATAGCTACGAGTTGGGCGGTAAAGTCCCAACTTGGGCTGCTGAATTCCATCTCCCATGGATTCAGACTTTAGGGATCAGCATTCACTTGGCTGTGGATGGTTTATCTCTACTCATGGTTTTACTTACAGCGTTACTTGGTGTGCTTGCTGTTGGTTGTTCATGGGGTGAAATTCAAAAGAATGTTGGTTTCTTCCACTTAAACCTCCTTTGGAGTTTAGGTGGGGTCATCGGTGTATTCCTTGCAATTGACTTATTCTTGTTCTTCTTCTTCTGGGAGATGATGCTTGTACCAATCTATTTCTTGATTGCGTTATGGGGACACTCAGGATCAAATGGTCGTTCACGTGTTTATGCTGCAACTAAATTCTTTTTATATACACAAATTGCTGGTTTGATCATGTTAATCGGTATCTTAGGCTTAGTGGTCTATGGATATATGATGACAGGTATGATTGGTTTTGATTACAGCTACTTATTGGCTGTTGCAAACCACTTACCACCAGAAGTTGCATATGCATTTATGTTGTGTTTCTTTGTTGGTTTTGCAGTTAAATTACCTGTATTCCCATTACACGGTTGGTTACCTGATGCGCATGCACAAGCACCAACAGCGGGTTCTGTGGACTTGGCTGGTATTTTGATTAAGACAGCAGCGTACGGTCTACTTCGTTTCGTCATTCCATTCTTCCCAGCAGCGTCAGCTCAGTTTGCTGATATTGCAATCATTTTGGGTTTAATTGGTATTTTCTACGGTGCATTCTTAGCTTACCAACAAACAGACATGAAACGTCTGCTTGCGTATACGTCTATTTCACACATGGGTTTCATTTTACTTGCAATCTACGCAGGTAATATTCTAACTTTCCAAGGTCTGATGATCATGATGTTGGCACATGGCTTGTCATCTGCTGCATTGTTCATTATGTCTGGTCAAGTGTATGAACGTTTACATACCCGTGATTTACGTTTAATGGGTGGTCTTCGTGGCCAACTGCAATACTTGCCATTTTTCCTGATGTTCTTTGTTGCAGCGCTTGTCGGTGTACCTGGTCTAGGTAACTTTATTGGTGAATTCTTAATTCTTATGGGTTCATTTAAAGCTTATCCAGCCTTCACCATCATTGCTGCAGTAAGTTTAGTATTTGCAGGTCTTTACGGTCTGATTCTGATTCACAAAGCACTTTTTGGTGAACCAAATGCTGAACAAAAGCAACACTACAAGAGTCCACTGAAAGATTTATCAGTACGTGAAGTTAGTATTTTGATGATCTGTGTGATTGGTTTACTTTGGTTAGGACTTTACCCACAGACATTCTTGGATATGTCACATTCAAGTATGCAGTGGTTAGTCAATAGTTATATGCCAGTACAAGAAGTTGTCGAAACTGTTCAGCAGACTGCGACTCAACTTGAACAAGTGGAGATGCGATAAACCATGAACTTCACACTTTCTTTTTCTGAGCTTATGCCACTTGCCCCAGCGATGATTGTGGCATTGACTGCAGTTGTTGTGATGTTATTGATTGCGATTAAACGTAATCATAATCTGATTGCAACAACGACAGTTGTGGGTCTAAACCTTTCTGCAATTCTAATTGCATATACCATGTTTAGTGGGCACTTTGTTCCTGCGAACGTGATGGGCATGTTTATGGTTGATCCATTTACCATGCTCTACCAATTCCTGATTTTGATTGCTGCTTTGGCTTGTAGTACGCTTTCACATGCCTACATTGAAACGTATAAAGATAATCGTGAAGAACTTTATATCTTGTTACTTTGTTCTGTAGCAGGTGCAATGTTATTGGTTGCAAGTTCTCATTATGCTTCTTTCTTCATTAGCTTAGAGTTAATGTCAATTCCTGTGTATGGTATGTTGGCTTACACGCATCAACGTAGCCAATCTTTAGAAGCGGGAATTAAGTATCTTGTACTTTCAGCAACTGCATCTGCGATGTTGTTGATGGGTATGGCATATATCTATGCATATACAGGCTCATTGTCATTCTATGACTCTGTTCAAGCTTTGATGACTGCGATCAAGCAACCAATGGTGCTATTAGGTCTAGGTCTCATTATCTTTGCTGTTGCATTTAAGCTTTCACTTGCACCATTCCATAAATGGACGCCTGATGTGTATGCAGGTGCACCAGCACCTATGGCGACATTCTTAGCAACGGCTGCCAAAGTTGCAACGATTGGTTTATTTGTACGTTACTTATTAAGTTCTGGTGCAATCTTAGTTGAATCAATAGTGACTGTTTTGACAGTCATTGCTGTGTTATCAATTTTGGTCGGTAACTTACTTGCAGTACGTCAAGTTAACTTAAAACGCATCCTTGGTTATTCATCAATTGCACACTTTGGTTACTTGTTGATTGCTTTGATTAGTATGACTTATGCAAGTTTAGGCAGTGTAACGGTTTATGTGATTACTTATGTATTTACAACAATCGGTGCATTTGGTGCAGTTGCGTTAATGTCTAGTCCATATAACAACGTTGATGAAGCACAAAGTCTTGCAGACTACCGTGGTTTGTTCTGGCGTCGTCCGATCTTGACTGCAACATTGACCGTGATGATGTTGTCATTAGCAGGGATTCCATTAACTGCAGGTTTTATTGGTAAATTCCTTGTGGTAATGGCTGCTGTAACAACTCAACATTGGTTCTTGGCTGCAATGGTCGTTGTCGGAAGTGGTATTGGCTTATATTACTACTTACGCGTGATGATCGTAATGTATATGACACCACCAGAAACACCTCGTATTGATGCTGACGCACATTGGGGAACTAAAGTTGGTGGTATCATGGTACTCGGTGCAGCATTGCTTGTATTATTACTCGGTATCTACCCAGATCCAATGATCAATTTAGCATTGAAGTCAGAAATTCTTTCTCCATTGCATTTCATGTTGTCTCAACAACAATAATGATTTGATTTGTACAAAAAAGCCTCCAAAATTTGGGGGCTTTTTTTAATGAAGAGTAAAAAAACACTCTATAATACTCAAAGATTAATATTAGTTAGGTACTCACTCGTGTCGATTCAAGAAATTCGCCATCCGCTTATTCGTCATAAACTTGGTTTATTACGCCGTTCAGACATTAGCACAAAGAACTTCCGTGAATTGGCGCAAGAAGTCACGATGTTACTCACTTATGAAGCAACTAAGGATCTTCCTGTTGTCGATCATGAAATTGATGGTTGGGCAGGTAAAGTTTCGACTCAACGTATTGCAGGTAAGAAGATTACAATTGTACCGATTCTACGTGCTGGAATTGGTATGCTTGAAGGCGTACTGAGCTTGATCCCAAGTGCCAAAGTCAGTGTCTTAGGTTTAGAGCGTGATGAGGCGACTTTAGAGGTTCGTACTTACTATAAAAAATTAGTACCTGATGTTGCTAATCGCTTAGCGATGATTATTGATCCAATGCTGGCGACGGGTAATTCACTTATTGCTGCAATTGATGTGCTTAAAGCAAGTGGTTGTAAAGATATACGTGTTATGGTTTTGGTTGCTGCACCTGAAGGTGTTGCAAAAGTAGAAGCTGCGCACCCTGACGTACGTATCTATACAGCATCAATTGATCAAGGTCTGAATGAGGATGGCTATATCGTTCCAGGTCTTGGTGATGCGGGTGATAAGATATTTGGTAGTGTTCAAAAAGATTAATTTTTTGAAAATATGCTTAAAACAGAGACTTAATCCAACCGTAAGGTTTTCAGGGGAGGATTTAAAGTCTCTTTTTTTATATACTGAAATACGGTACTTGCAAAATTAGGTGAATGTCATGAAAAAAGAATTTTATCAGGGAAAAGTTAAACAATATAATCCAGACAAAGGGTTTGGTTTTATTGCAACTGCTGAAGGCGAGATCTTTTTTCATATTTCAGATTTTCCTGCATCGGAAGGTGAGCCGAAACGAAATGAAAAAGTAAAATTTGTAGCCCTAGAAAATAATGGAAAATTTAAAGCAGTACAAATTGAACGAGTAGATCCGAATCCTGCAAAAACTAAAAAAAATAAAATATTGGCTCATAATGAATCGATTACATCAGAATTGTTATCAAACTTTCGACGTTAATCATCTAGATAAAATATGGAGAGAATTTTTTGATCTCCATATTGATCTATTAAGCTCTGCAAATGAGAAAAGAAAAATATGTTTGTTGAAGGTAAAATTAAAAAATATAATTCAGAAAGAGGATTTGGCTTTATAGCGCTTGAAGGGCGGGCAGATATCTTCTTTCATATTACCGATTTTCCCAAAGCAGGCGGTGAGCCAAAAGTTGGCGAATTACTTAAATTTCTTATTGTGCAAGATAAAGATAAATTTAAAGCAGCAAATATTGTTCGGTTAGATTTAAAGAGCTCTCATTCTTCTAGTCATTTTGCCTCTAATTCTGAGATCTCTTCTAATGCAATTTTACCAAATAATCCTCAATCTAGTTCTAAAAAGAGAATGATCGTTACGGTCATTGGTTTAATGATTATTGCGGTTTTAGCAGTTCTGGTCTTTAAAAAATATCAGTCTTATCAACAGTCACAAAAATTAAAAGCAGCTCAGTTGATCGAAGAGCAAAAGAAAATAGTGATTGCCCAAAGACAGGCATTGGGTGATTTAACTGAAGTACAGTTATCTGAAAAAACGGAGCAAGCTTTAAAAGCAATACCACCAGTACACCATGATCAAAAATGATTAGAACAGCAACCTGCCACCGCGCAAACCCAATTTAGTTGTGATGGACGAACTCACTGTTCTCAAATGCGTTCGTATGAAGAGGCTGTCTTCTTTTTAAGAAATTGTCCAAATGTGAAAATGGATGGAAATAATGATGGTGAACCATGTGAGCACCAATTTAGACATTAAAATAAAAGATCAGGCTTAAACCTGATCTTCACAAAAATGTAAAAAGGCTTTGAGTCCAGGACCTTGGTATTTTTGACGATGCACTAACATGTACAATGGGCGAGTTAATTGCCAATAAGGTGTATTAAGAATAACCAGTTGACCTTTCTCCTCCAGCGGTTCGATCGCGAGTCTTGAAACACAAGACATGCCCAAACCACCAGCAACAATTTTTAAAATTGCTTCGTTATGGCCGAGGGTTAAACGGATATTGGCATCTGGTAGATCTTGTAAAATCGCATTGTCAAAAACTTCACGTGTGCCTGAGCCTTCTTCACGTAAAATCCATTCAACCTCATGGAAATCTGCTGGTGTAATTGGGCGATCTAACTTTGCTAGAGGATGATCAGGCGCACAGCAAACAGCAAGTTCATCATCTCGCCAATGAATACATTGTAATTGAGGCAAATGACAAGAACCTTCGATCAAGGCTAAATCAAGCTGAAATTGATTCACTGCTTCAATCATCTGGCGAGTATTGCCGACTTGTAATTGAAGGTGGGCTTGAGGATGATGCTGTAAAAATTCAGCCATCAGATCAGGCATTAAATAATCACTGATCGTTAAGGTTGCACCTAAACGCAAATCAATGCTTTGCAGTTCACCTTTAGCGGCTTGTTCAAACGATTCGCAGCGACCTAAAATTTCTAAAGCTTGAGGCAATAAAAAACGCCCCAAATCATTCAGTTGTAAACGCTTGCCTAAACGGTCAAATAAAGGCGCACCTAAGCCATCTTCTAAATCAGCTAAAGCCATACTTGCTGCACTTTGTGTCAGTCTGACAGCGTCACTCGCTTTGGTTACAGTTCCTTCTTGTGCAACCGCCACGAAAACAGCCAATTGGCGTAAGGTCATGCGCATGTTAAATAGCCTTAATGTTTTGAGTATCCATCAATTATTCGATCATGCTAACATGAGCCTACTGTTTCGTGCCACGTTCAAATCATGTCAATTGAAAAATTTAGCGTAGAAAAAGTTCTATCTGTTCATCGTTGGGCTCACAATCTTTTTAGTTTCACCATGACTCGACCTGCTCATTTTAAATTTACAGCAGGGCAGTTTGCGCGAATTGGTTTAATGGTTGATGGTGAGTTAGTTGTAAGAGCTTATTCTGTTGTTTCTTCGCCCTTTGATGAAACTTTAGAATTCTTTTCGATTGTTGTTCCCGATGGTGCATTTACGTCAAATTTGCAACACCTTAAAGTCGGTGATGAACTTTATTTAGATAAAATATCTTATGGTTATTTGACTTTGGCAAGGTATCAACAACCTTTACCACAAGATCTTTGGCTATTGGGGACTGGTACTGGACTTGCACCATTTCTATGCATGTTACAAGACTTTGAAACTTGGAATAAATATAAACATATTCATCTAGTTTATAGCGTTCGTACAGAGTCCGAGTTGGCTTATGTGGAACGTATTGAAGAAATCGCTGCATCATTTGGTGAAGGGCATTCTGGATTTAAATTCATTCCAATTGTTACCCGTGATCCCCAAGCCGCATTACATGATCGACTCCCAATTTTAATTGGTAATGGTGAATTAGAAAAAGCAGCAGGATTAGCTTTGAACCCTGCAAGTAGTCATGTGATGTTGTGTGGTAATCCTCAGATGGTTGAAGATACAAAAGAGGCTCTAAAACAACGAGGTTTAACGATGAATCGTCGTGGTGAAGGTAATATTGCAGTAGAGAATTATTGGTAGTTGTATGGTATGGATATGTCTTAATGTACAAACATATCCATAAATTCACGGATTTCTTGAATTGCAGTATCGACATCAGTGGTCAGCCATGTCGGTTCAAAAATACCAATATAATGTTCTAAACGGTCTTGAGGAACAACAAGGCGAACAGGGCAATCTTCTTCGAGTAAGCGCCAAGGTAAAATAGGCACTTCATTGTCTAAAAAAGGTTGTACATTTCGAATATCGATAATCATTGCATTTACACAATCAGGTAAAGGCATGACGGAGAATTCTTCAGTACGACGACGGAAGTATTCTAAATCTCCCCACTTTAAGATATAGCTTGGCTTATTAAACTCAATAATTCCTATTAAATGTTCATCACGTGTGTGATGTAAAAAACATTGATGAGTAACATCCGTGTCTAAATCAAGAGAAACACTTTGTTGACTATAGGACATAAAGCAAAACATATGAGAAACGAAGCCGACTAGTATAGCTTATTTTTAGCGTATTCTAAAACCGACTATATTTTAAACAAAAAAATAAATAAAAAAAGTAGAGTTCTGCAAACACCGCAACGATAGTCCGAAGCTTTTTCACACAATGCAACATTGAGTATTGCTAAGATAAAAGCCTAACAAATAAAAGGATGAGGGCTGCTATGATGCATGATTTTAGTAAGCCACAACCTCATGTGGCAAGTAAGGAAGAAATTGCACGTAAAAGGAAATTACCAGTCTATATGTTATTAATAGTTGGAATTTTTCTGATAGCGTTGCTTGTATTTATGATCGCCGATCATTCAGCAAATCCAACTGCTCAAGTGATGATGTCAAATCTGCAGTCTGTACTTCTGAATGCTTAAATGGCTTTGACCAAAACAATTTATCTAAAAGCTCATTAGTGTGAACTAATGGGCTTTTTTGCAAAATTATGAGTGCTTTTTGTTGTATTAGTGATGCTGTTGATTGATTGAAAAATCGACAAAAACTAAGGTGATAAACATTCATAGTTTGTGTGTTTCAACATAGAACAGTGATGGGTGATTTATATCAAGATTTAAAAATACAATATAAGGATAACTCGCATGAATGAATTTTTTAATGATCCCTCTCATCGAGGGGGATTTGATGCCATGTATTACTGGGATCAATTTCATCCAATTTTTGCAGCAATTGTGATCTTACTGGTGGGTTGGATTATTGCCTTAGTCATTGCCGCAGGTGTAAAGCGGCTATTGCAAAAGCTTGATACCAATCATAAGTTATCTTCGGCAACTGGTCGTACACCCAATATTGAAAACTTGGTTTCCAAATTGGTGTTTTGGTTTGTCATGATTCTCGCTGTGGTTGGCTCACTCAATGTTTTAAATATTAGTGGTGTAAGTGACCCGTTTAGCAATATGGTAGGACGAGTACTTGCTTATATACCAAACTTATTTGCAGCCGTTGCAGTAGGATTTATTGGTTGGATTGTGGCGCGTTTGGTACGTGCTGGATTGACCAACGTATTATCTAGAACAGAATTAGATGAGAAGCTAAGCAGTGAAGTTGGTGTTAACGCTTTAAGTAGTAATATCGCAGAAATTTTTTACTGGTTGGTTTTATTACTATTTCTACCAATTGTGCTGTCTATTTTAGGTTTAACAGGACTGCTGATTCCCGTACAAAACATGGTAAACGAAGCGATTGCTTATCTGCCTAATTTGTTTATTGCGGGTGTGATCATTTTTGTAGGTTATATTCTCGCCAAAATTGTGCGTGGTATTGTTGAGGGATTAAGTAATAGCTTGGGACTACAAACTCAAGCTGAAAAAGTAGGATTATTTAAAAACTCAAATGTATCGAAATTTTTAGGCTCATTTGTGTTTGCAATTATTGTCATTACAGCGTTGATCGTGGCATTTGAAGCTTTAGGAATCCAAGCGATTTCTCAACCCGCAACAGCGATGTTGAATGAAATAATGTATGCAATTCCACAAATTATTGCAGCAGGTTTAATTCTAATCGTTGCCTATATTGTTTCTCGTTTTGTTGGACGTTTAGTCGCTGAACTGATTTCAGGGGCAGGAATTGATGAAATTCCAATGAAGCTTGATTTGCAACGATTCCTTGGGCAAACACGTGTTTCTGATGTGATCGGTTATTTGATTGTATTTTTTACCATGTTGTTTGCAATCTCTGAAGCTGCGAACCGTCTTGGCTTAGAGCAAGTAAGTGTTCTGATTGCGATGTTTATTCAGTTTGGTGCAAGTATTTTACTTGGTGCTGTAATTTTAGTTATTGGATTTTGGCTCGCGAATGTTGTGGCTAAAGTGGTGCAACGCGGTGAATACAATAGTTCACGTTGGTTAGCAAACCTAGTTCGTATTTTAATTATGGGCTTAGTGATTGCGATGGGTCTAAAAGCCATGGGTATTGCGGATTCAATTGTGAATTTGGCTTTTGGTTTGACGCTTGGTTCAGTTGCAGTTGCTTTTGCCTTGGCATTTGGTTTAGGCGGTCGTCAACCTGCAGAACGCTTATTGACAGATTTATTAGATAAGGCAAAAAATGAAGCTAAGCAACCAAATCCGTTACATAAAGAAATCACACCAAGTCATTCTGTACCACCAATAACACCACCGACTCCACCTTATTCAGATGAATAGAAAAAAAAATCTTTGATTTTTTGAACCAATTCAACCACTCTAAGCAGGGTGGTCGTTTTGTTTGTATAAGCATTATTGAGTTTTTATCTATATCGTGATTAGGGCATATTTTAGAAAAACGAGACCTAAAACTGAGTTTTAGGGTACATATAACTGTAGTTTAATAGGATTAATCAAAAATTTGACCTGAAAAGCAATTCATTTATAGATAAAGTATCAATAGTCTCTAAATAAAAATTCTATAGAGGAGAGTGAAATGAAGAGGCCAAATCGCGTATTTGCACCGATTATTATTGCAGGTATTACTGTAGGTTTTTTGGCGAGTGCGTACAAATTTGTTGTTGCGAAATCAAATACAGCTAAAGAAAAACCAACTGAAAATACTCAAAAAGTATCTTCTACAGAAGCCGCTAACTCTTCAGATCATCATGCTTAGTATTATTTAGCAATCGGCTTAATTTGTTAAGTAAACTAAACAAATTGAGCCGCTGCTTGAGCCGATGACCATGCCCATTGGAAGTTATATCCTCCCAAATGACCTGTTACATCGAGTACTTCACCGATAAAATACAAGCCTTTCTGCTTTTTACTTTCCATGGTTTTTGAAGAAACTTCGCTGGTGTCTACACCACCTAATGTGACTTCAGCAGTACGATATCCTTCAGTTCCAGATGGCTTAACAGAAAAGGCGTGCAATTGATCAGCAATTTGCTCTAGTTGTAAATCGCTAAAATTGCCAATCGCAGTTTCACTTTGTTCCGCCCAAATTAGTTGTTGTAACTCAAGCACGATACTTTTCGCCGTGAATTCACTGAGCAAAGTTCTGAGCAGAACTTTGGGTTGCGACTTTTTCTTTTCCTTGAAGAATTGAACTAAATCTTGGCTCGGGAAAAAATCAATTTTAAAGCTTTCACCCACATGCCAATAATTTGAGAGCTGTAATGAACTTGGTCCACTTAGACCTCGATGAGTAAACAACAAAGCTTCAGTAAATTGATGTCGATCATTCACCAGTGTTGCATCTAAAGCATTACCACTTAAGCGCGTTGTGACTTCTTTAAAATGGTCTGAAAAGGTGAAGGGGACTAGACCTGCACGGGTAGGAAAAATATGGTGTCCAAACTGCTGTGCTAGTTCATATCCAAAACCAGAGCCTCCTAGTGTTGGAATAGATAAGCCACCCGTCGCCACAACGAGAGATTCACAGTGATAAGTGCCTTGATTGGTTTCAATGATAAAACTTGAATCTATTTGTGCTGTTACGCTTTGTACTTCGCAATGGGTCTGAATCTGAACGCGTTTCGCTTTATTGCACTCTGCAAGTAAAAGTTCGAGGATTTCTTTTGCGCCTTTGATTGTAAAGAGCTGACCGTGTTTACGTTCTTCATATTCAATACCATATTCGCAGACCAAACCAATAAAATCCCAGTTGGTGTAACGAGTGAGCGCTGAAATAACAAAGTGTGGATTTTCAGAAATATAATTTGATGGTTCAACATCTAAGTTAGTGAAATTACACTTACCACCACCAGACATTAGAATCTTTTTACCTACTTTATTGGCTTTTTCTAATACGACAACGGAACGTCCACGTTTACCAGCCTCTGCAGCCAACATCAAGCCTGATGCACCTGCACCTAAAACAACAACATCAACTTGATGAACCATGAGGATTACTCGGTAGACGAAAAGCGAGCGATTATAAAAGATTTAAGCGAAGTTTAGTACGCACAATTTACGAAGTTATACGGATTTATGAAGCAAATTCATTACTAAAATTTACACATTATTAGATACAAAATAGATCCAGTTTTTTAGCAAATCATGATTGGCTTAACAAAAAACATACAAAGTCTGATGTAGAATACAAATGAGAGCAAAGTCTCTTTTTAAGTTTAAACTTTGATGTTTTTCAGAAAATTAAATTGTTTTTAGTTCTGTTTTTGCGACGGTGTCATTGATTTTATTATGGGGTATACCTCGGTATTCTCTATTATTTTTTTTAAATAGCACGTTTCTTGCAAATCCAAACTACACATTTAATGTCGGGGTGCGTTATGGTGGGTATGAAGGTTTTGCAAATATTTGATTTGTTGAAATTACAGTGTACTTATTCTACAAAAATCACGATCGCCATTTTATTGTGCATATTCAATATTTCGATTGCAAATGCTGCTTATCAGCGTGGTTATTTAAATTTAGGTTTTGAAACTCCAGTCATTTCAACTGGAACCAATGTTTGTCGTGTTTATATAAGTAGTACACGTGTACCTGGTTGGTTAACCACACACCCATATGGAAATGAGGGCTTTAGTGGCACATGCTCAATCTCAACCAATGGTTCAGGGCAACTCATGGAAATGTGGGCTGGCTCAAGAAATATTGATGGTACCAATACAACCCCCACCAACACGATCAAAGCACGGGAAGGCAATCAATTTGTCGAATTAAACGCAGATGCTGTTTCTACTGTTTCTCAGAATATCTGTTTAGTGAATGGTGAGTCTGTATCTTGGAAATTTAGCCATAATGGGCGTAATACTGCTGACGATACGATGTTGTTGCGTGCTGGAACTCAAACGATCACAACGGTCTCGACAAGTAAAACTGGGGATGGGCAGGTCACAAGTTGTGTGTCGGGTACATGTTCTGTCTCTAGCGGTTCTGGATCAGGTGTAGGGGCGACAACGGGTTCTACAATTAAACGTTGGGCAGACTACAGTGGAACATTTACCTATACAGGCGCAACAGGACAAGTGCCGATGGGATTCCAGTCGACTTCGGGAACAAGCACCAGCGGAAATTTTTTAGATGCGATACAAATTATTGTAAAACCGATTATTGAATTTAGTTCAGCCAATTATGTTGTACCTGAAAATGGCGGCACTGTGCAGCCACTTAAGGTTATTGTGGTCGGTGATGTACCGAGTGGTGGTATTTCATTGGTCTTTAATGTAAATGATGGCACAGCTCAATTAGGTGTCGATTATAAAATTAATGGTGGAGTTGCAAACACTTTTACCAAGACAATACCGCAAGGCAATTACGGTGCGGGCACTCCTTATGTTCTTGAGGTTCCAGTCGAAATTATTAATGATTTAGTGAATGAGGTTGACGATACATTTAATGTAACCATCAATCAAAGTAACGATTTTCATATTATGTCATCAAATGATTGCGGAGCATCTGGTAACGGTGTTGCAAACTATGTAATTAAAGATGATGATCTGCCGACAGATATGGATTTGAAAGTAGAGAAGAAACAAAGAATAGGTACTTCTGGAAGCTTTGTAGCTGATTCATTGACGATGAATTTAGGAGATACCATTCAGTATCAATTGGTCATTAGTAATAAGGGGGAAAATGCAGTCAGTGATACGAGTCGAGCAAACTTCACTGATGCAATACCAAGTAATTTCAATACACTCTCTTTGTTGAGTGCTACCAAATCAAATGGTGCAATCACATGTAATGCAAGTTTTACAGGCAATACGCTAACTGGTCAATTTAGTGGGCCTAAAGGTGCAACTTGTACGCTGGTTGTTCAAGCCAAAGCGAATTCAGCAGGGATTGTAACCAATACTGCAACAGTCAATGTACCCGCTGCCAACACTGAAATTTTCCCTTCTGATAATAGTAGTAGTGTGCAAGTTGCTATTGCAAAAGCTTTAATCACCCTCACAAAATCAACAATAGGTGGATTAGGTACTTTCGGTTTTACCTTGACTGGTACAAGCCAAACTTCGGGTTCGATTACAACATTGACTCAGGGTGAGGAATATCAGGTTGATGGTGATACGACGCTGGCAGGTGTGCAACCTTTTGTCGTCACAGGAACTGGTAGCATAACGATTAATGAAAGTAGTCTACCTACTGGCGGGGGATGGAGTTTAACAGGTGCCAGTTGTCGTAACACAGCGGGCAACTCTGTCGGTAGCCAATCAGGATCGGTTTATACTCTAACAGCAGCCGATATTAGCAATAATCCAAATTTAAACTGTAACTTTGTGAATACCAAAATTCCAACGGTAAAGATTCAGAAAATTTCTCAGGGAGGAACGGGAACATTCGGTTTTGCTAATACTAATTTATCCAGTAATTCCAGTAATGTTGCGACAAGTTTACAAGGATCACCCAATATTGGAACGGGGACTTCGCCTGTTTTAACGGTAGTGAGTAATGCAACAGATGTTGTTATTAGAGAGTCATCGATTGCGACGGGGTACGCACTAAAATCTGCGAGTTGTATTGATTCAAATAGTTTGATTACAGGCAACATTGGTACATTTGGTAATTTCAGTACCGATAGAATCACGATTCCGTACACCTATTTAATTACTGGTGGTGCTGACATTACGTGTACTTTTATTAATAGTAAGCCTAGTTTAATTATTAAGAAAATTAGCCGTGGTGGGTTGGGTAAGTTTGATTTTACTGGCAATAATGGTATCGCAAATCATTCAATTACGACTACAGTTCAAGATACTGAAACTGTGGGGGAAACACAGTATTTTACTACCCCAAATCCATCAACAGATGCTGTGATTAATGAAACAAATATTCCAACAGGTTTCCGTCTAACCAATGCAGTTTGCACAGGATTGCCAGCCAGTTCAGTTACTACGAATTATACCAATGCAACAGTTACATTAAATAAAAGTGGTATCGTTTCTGGCGCTGAAATTGTATGTACCTTAACCAATACGCTCACGACTTTAACACTGATAAAAAAATGGGATAACGCAGTCGCTGGTGATAGTGTAATCGTGAATAGTATTGGCTTGGATACCAATGTAACCACCGCAGTTTCGGTTGCTGATCAGACAGGGGCAAATAGCACCACTGGAACGCCTGTTGTGCTTATGCCGAATGTGATTGGTAAAACTGCAACGATTCTTGAGTCATTTAGTAAAGGTGAAGCTGCAGATTATAATAGTAGTTTACTTTGCACAGGCAACAACATCGCTCTGAATGGCTTTAAGCTAACGATTCACAGTGATGATGCTGCAATTATTTGTACTTTAACCAATAGTCGAAAAAAACTGGTCCTGATTACAGGGCGTATTTTTAACGATAATGGCGGAACGACCAATAATATCTTGAGTAATGCTTATAATGCCGTACAAGATGCAAATGAAATCGGCATTGCAGGGAGTCGTCTCAAACTTGCTAATTGTGCTGGTCTTGAGCTTAATTTTGTGACGATCAGTAATAGTAATGGAGAATATAGTTTTAAAGTTGAGGACAGCGTTCTAACCAATCCATTTTGTATCGTACAAACAAATTTGTCCGAATATAGTTCTGTCAGCGGAGCGAGTCCAACCGGAAGTTATAACCGAAGTACGGATACGATTTCACTCCCTAAAACAACCGCAACCAATTATCTAAATAATAATTTTGGTGATGCAAATCTGAATATCGTACTGACTGAAGATGGGCAACACACCATAGCTTCTGGAGACGTCACAGATTATCCGCATCGTCTTAATTCACAAGCTCCAGTACAAATCACACAGTTCAATCAGTTGTCTACCCAACAACCCAACAGTGGTAATGACCAAGTTTGGCAAGCTTTGGTTTATAAAGATACGAACTGTAATGGGAGTGTGGATAGTGGTGAAACCATATTTAATCCAACCGTAGCGAATCCATATACATTACAACCCAATGCAGATATTTGTTTGGTTCAACGTGTTCATTCACCTACAAATGTCATGGCAGGTGCACAGCATGTTTCGACCTTAGAGGCAAGTTATAGTGTGATCTTGGCAAATCCAACACAGACAATTACGGGTCAATCAATTAAACGACAAGATGTCACATTGATTGGTAAAGCGGGTCTTAGCTTAACTAAAAAGGTACGCGCAGTTGCCAGTTGTCCTTCAACGCCTGCTGATCAAAATCAATTTTCTGTAATGAATCAAGCAAATAAGGTCGACCATTTAGAGTATGAAATCACCTATAAAAATAATAGTACGAAGCTGCTGAATAATGTGAAAATTAAGGATAGTCTACCTATAGCCACCAGTTTCGGTAGTATGAGTTGCAATTCAACACCGAATGGTAATAGTTGTAATATCAATCATGTCGGAGATGCATTGGAGTGGAATTTAACTGGCGTATTAAATCCCGCAGCGACAGGAACAGTGAGGTTTTGTGTAAATCAATAATATAAATCTAGGTTGAATGATAAAAATGATTTTGGTGATTTACATTTTAAAACGGCCTTGTAGCCCACCTGTATGAATCGCCAAAATCCTTGTATTTGCTAGAAAGTGGTTCTGTTGAATTAAATCGAACAACCCCATCATCATCTTAGCGGTATAAACCTGTTCTAAAGGAATTGCATATTGCTGTTCAAATTGCTGCATAAATTGTAGTAGTTCATCAGTAGTTTTTGCATAACCCCCACAACAATAGGCATCGGTTAATGTCCAATTGGTTTTAGTGGTCCACTGTTGAATATCGTGTTGTAAAAAATTCCCCTTTAATGCAGAAAAACCCACTATCTGTTGTTGATTTGAACTACTTTCAATCAGTCCTGCAATTGTTCCACCAGTTCCAACGGCACAGCAAATGACATCATAATTCTTTCGGTCATCTTCACTCAAAATTTCCTGTGTTCCTTGCAGAGCAAGTGCATTCGTTCCACCTTCTGGAATGATAAAGGCTTGAGAGTATTGCTGCTGTAGTTGTTGTAAATACTCAACATCATGGCGTAGCCGATATTCGGCTCGGCTGACAAAATGCAGTTGCATACCAAAATCTTGTGCTGTTTGTAGGGTAGGATTTAAGTCTTGAGTCGCAAGTTCTTCACCACGAATGATGCCAATACTTTGAAAGCCAAAGCGTTGAGCTGCATAAGCCGTTGCTGCAATATGATTGGAGAATGCACCACCAAACGTTAGTACTTGCGACAAACCTTGTTGTTGTGCAGCGAGGAAGTTGTATTTCAGCTTAAAAAATTTATTGCCCGAAATTTGAGGATGAATCAGATCCAAACGCTTCATGGTTAATTGAACCGAACTGCTAAGCGCTAATGTTTGATAGGGTATGGGAAAAGCAATGTGATCAAACATTTTCGAACAAGGGAAATGAATTTGATCACATTGTAAATGGATTTGATTGAGAATGTCAGTCTTGCATTAAGAGTCAGTATCTACAGAGCTAATCACAGACATACCTGGTCGTAATTTTTCCATGCCTTTTTGATTTGGATCAATCGCAATACGGACAGAAATCCGTTGTACCACTTTAGTGAAATTACCTGTCGCATTGTCAGGTTTCAGTACACTAAATTCTGAACCTGCGGCAGGGGAAATCTGCTCAACATGCCCCGTAAATTTCTGATGATTCATGGCATCAACAGTGAAGTACGCTTTTTGACCAGTTTTCATGTTGGCGATTTGGGTTTCTTTAAAGTTGGCAATCACCCATGTTTGTTTTGGAATCAAATAAAGTAATTGTGTTCCTGCCGCTACATATTGACCTACACGAGGGTTGACCTCACCCAATTGCCCATCGAATGGCGCGACAATAGTACTGTAGTCTTTGGTTGTATTGGCTTGGTCAAGTTGTGCTTGCGCGCTATTGACTTGTGCTTTTAAGCCTGATTGTGCTACTTGTGCCGTTTTTAACGATTCTTGTGCTACTAAAATATTGGCTTCAGCTTGCTTGAGTAAGGCGTGATTATTTTGCACATCTGCTGCTGCTTTATCTTGTTCAGATTTTGAAGCAGCCCCACTATCACCAAGTTGTTGATAGCGTTTTAACTGTGCAACGGATAAGTCATATTGTGCTTTAACCTGATCTAACTTGGCTTGTGCTGCCACAACATCAGCCTGACGTTGAGCAATCGCTTGGGTTTGATTAGCAAGACTGTTTTCAGCCTGCTCAACCCCTGATGCTGCCTGTGTCACTTTCTGGTCATAGGTGGTGGCATCAATATGCATCAACACTTGACCTTGTTTGACTTGATCAAAGTCTTTGACCAACACGTCTTTAACATAGCCATTGATTTGTGAGGACAGAATGGTAGTTTTACCTTTTACATAGCTATTGTCGGTTTGTTCAACGGCTGTATGAAAGGGACCAATGCGCCATGCCCATAAGATAATGGTAATGCCAACTATTAGTACCAATAACATCCACCAGAGGGTCGAGCGTTTGGTTTTAATCAGTTTACTCGTCGGTGGTGGAGGTGGTGGCAATTGTGCGGTAGGCGCTTTTACCACTTGAGTACTCTCATTTTGTTTCACATCTGAAGCGTTATCGCTGTCAGGTTTATCTTGTTCGGACATAATCTTTTCTCAATCTAATACGATGGTACTAACTGGCAGTTTGCAAACTTTTTCGGGTTTTGTATTTATTCCGTGCATACTTGAATAAGCCCCAAAGTAGTAAAATCACTGCAAAAATGCCATTTAATGCAATTACATCGTTATAGGCTCGGACTTGGGCTTCGCGGGTTACTACTTTATTCAGATTCTGCAAGGCTTGGTTGTTTTGCAAAACAGGATCATTGCTGTTGAGCATGGCACTATGTTGATAGGTTTGTAAGCGTTGTGCGACGATGGGGTCGGTAGGGTCGAGACTGCTGTTGATTTCTACTTTATAGTCATAGGTATGGCGTTGCTGATAGGTGTTAAAGAAAGATGAACCGACTAAACCACCAAAGTTTTGCGTTGCTGAAAACAATACAATAAAGGTCACTACATATTGAGGACCACGTTGTAAAGTTCGCATAAAGCCCATGAGCAACAGCGGACCGATAAATACGCCGCCTGCAAAGCTGACTAAAAATTGACTGCGATAGAAGTTGGCAGGGCGAACGTCACTGGTGAGGTGATAATCTAAGGCACAGGCAATTAAAATTAAGATTTCAGCGAGAAATAAATTCAGAATGAGGCGTTCACGGTGAAATGTGAGTGCACTAAAGACTGAGCCTGCAATGGTGCCACAGAAAATAACGACATAGAGTGGGACAAACTGATCGGGTCCCATACCTATGGTTTTTAGAAAATTAACAGCGGCATAACTTTGTTCTGACATTAACAAACGTAAGGCGAAGGCGCTGACCACAAAACTGAGTAAATCGCCCGCTGCTAACCAACGCGTCATGATCAATGGATTAGCACGATAATGTTCGTAAGTAAGACCAAAAACAATCAAACAAAAACCCACAATTAAGGTATAGGCCAACCAAGGACTATCAAACCACCAATGAATTGGACCTTGGGTTAATACAATACACAAACATGCAAAACCAGGAGCGAGCAAAGCAAAAGTGAAGAAGTCCTGCTTTTCAAAAACCTGTAAACGTAAGCTTCGAGGAAGCTTCAAGGCAACCACCATCGCTAAACAACAGATCGCTAAGCCCAGTTCAAAGGTATAGATCACATCCCACTGATTGGCACTCAGCAAGAAAGGGGAAATGATCCATGCTAAGGGTAGACCAAGCTGTTGGAATCCGAATGCTAAATAAATTCCTTTGGCCATATCTGCTTTACCAAAAGCTTGCATGGTGTAATACATACCCAATGAGCTAAGTGGTGCAGCTGCTAAGCCAGCGATGAAACGAACAAACAATGCCATTTCATAGGTTTTGACAAAAATGTGTAAGATCAATACGCCAATAAAAACCAATAGACCAATTTCTGAGAATAGGCGCAAACCATATTGTTGACGGGCTTTAAATAAAATCAGGTTAGAACTGACATTCGCCATCACATAAGCCGCAGGTAACCAAGCAGCTTGAGAAGGGGTTAGACCATATTCACCTTGGAAAATGGGTAAATTCGCAACGATAAAGCCATTACTTAAACTGGCAGCAATACAAATAAACAGCCCAATAAAAAAATAGGCGAAGCGTTTTGGTTTAGCGTGTGCGATTGCTGCGGGCGAGCCGGGTAAGGTTGGACGCTCATCGGCAGACCAATCAGGAGGAGTTTCAAGATAGCGAGGGCTTTTATCCATGTTATTCCTCGAACTAAACTTTAATGCCGTTTAATAATAATTCTATTGCGCGTTGTGCTAAGCGAATTTGATCAGAACGATGATGTCCCTGAAATGAAGATCCTAAAATCGCCGTAATCATGCCAAAATCTTGCGGAGTGAGGTCAGGACGACAGAGTCGATGTTCAATTGCTTGATCAATAAGTGGTTGCAAAGCTTTATCACGTCTTTCATAAATGTTTAGCATGATTGGGTCTTGTCGATCAATAATGCGCCAGTAATCAATCAATACAACCAAATGTGGGAGTTGTTCAATGTGGCCTTCGATTAGACGAATAAAACCATCATTGAGTCCTTGTAAGGCTTGAGCGCGTTGCTCTAAACGAGTCATTGCTTGTTCAAGTAAAGCCAACATCAATGCCTTTCGATCTGCAAAATTACGATAAAAGGTCGCACGACCAACGCCTGCATGATCAATAATGGTTTGTAATGGGACGTGAACACCGTGTGTTCTGAAGACTTCCTCTGCTGCGTTGAGGAGTTCGTCACGATTATGCGCTGCCAATTGCTGACGTTTTGCCATGACTCAAATTCTTGAAAGATCAAATGTGAATTAAACGGACATTTTTGTCCGAAGTAAATCTTAAGCAGCTTATATTTTGTTTAATTTAAGTAAAATACATGTGATATGGTGTTCCGATAAGACTTTATAACGTCAAAATAAGCATCAATTGAGACTAAACACAAAATAAAAGGTGAAGAATGCAGGGCTTTATACAGCGTTTTGCGAGAGGGATTAGACATCGACCATACCTATCCGCAACCTTTAGTTTAGGTCTCGTGATTTATGCAGTTTTGCATTTTTTCACCCATTGGCAGTGGGCAACTTGTTTACAAATAGGCTGGAATATTGCCATTTGGTTATATTTATTCCTGACCTTAAAAATGATGTGGCGCTTAGATGCCGTACATATTTTACAAAGAGCAAAACAACAAGATGCGGGCAAATGGGCCATTCTAAATGTCGTGTTGATTGCGATTGTGATTTGTTTTATTTCGATTGTGGTGCAATTGAGTCATGTCCCAAAAGACCAAACTTTTTTAAAAGGATTTCTAATTTTATTGACCATCGGGACTATTTTTTCAACATGGCTGTTGCTGCATACTTTATTTGCGATTCACTACGCGCATGATTATTATCTTGCCAAAAGTCAGCAAAAGGATCCGGGTTTAGATTTTCCAAAAACTGATCAACCTGATTATCTCGATTTTATTTATTTTAGTTATATTATCGGCACTTCTGCACAAACGGCAGATGTTTCCATTACCAGTTCTGAATTGAGGCATCTGAATATTTTTCATTGTGTCTTGGCTTTTATTTTTAATACCATGATTTTAGCCATCGCTATTAATGTAGCAGCCAGTTTGATTGGATTATAATTGATAACTTATTTTTATTAATTTTATTAAAATTGATTATTTTTTATTTTGGTTAGGATTGGCTATTTTAAATACGTCAACAACTACAAGGATAAGAAATGAATACGCAACATCAAGTGAATCAACAGCAGTATCAAGATAAATCTCAGGTCTATTTAGCCAGTGCGGTGCATGCGCAAGGCATTGAATTTCAGAAAATGCAGCAATTGATTCGGACCAATCAAATAAAAACAGTTTTGGATTTGGGCTGTGGCGGCGGGCATGTGACTTATCAGGTGGCAGCATTGGTTGATGAAGTAGTTGCCTATGATTTAACGCCGTCAATGGTTGAGCTTGTATCGACTCAAGCCAAACAAAGAGGTTTTGAAAACGTGATTGCCCAACAAGGTGCAGCGGAAAAACTACCTTTTATAGATCAACGTTTTGACTGTGTCATCACGCGTTATTCAGCGCATCATTGGCAGAGTGTTGCTCAGGCAATGCATGAAATTTATCGTGTATTAACTCAAGACGGCAAAGTTATTATTGTTGATATTTTAGGAAATTCAAACCCAGCGATTGATAGCTTTTTTCAGACCATTGAAATGATTCGAGATCCGAGTCATGTCAGAAATTATAGTTTGCAGGAATGGATGTATTTCGCGGAATCTACTGGCTTTAAAGTTGAAACCGTTGCAAAGCAACGTTTGGATTTAGATTTCCAAAGTTGGACAGAACGGATGCAAACGCCTGAATATGCCATTACCACCATACGTGATTTACAAAGCAAAGCATCAGAGCAGGTGCAACGATATTATCAAATCAAAGCCGATGGTTCTTTTAGCAGTGAAGTTGCTTATATCGTTTTATCAAAATAAGTTGAATAACCATAGGGCAGTGATCCGCTCTATGGTTATTTTAAAACTTAGTGAAAAACTGCTTCCAAAGCATTTAAGCCAACTTTAGGATCGAGTAAACCATTATAAATCTCTGGAATTTCACGTTCGACACCTAAGAGTTGATAAATGGCAATCATGGCACAACGTACGGAATATTCCACAGTGAAAACCACATCATCTACAAGCTCTACGAATTGACCTAAGAAAGCAAAGTTGACCGCATTTTCTGGAATGACCAATGGGCGATCACCTGCTTTACGACATGCAAATAGGGCAGAAGCATAAGGCATCATTACCGTGGTAATGTCTGTATGTGCCAACACATGATCCAAGATGTCATCGAAACCAAATTGATGAATCAACTCAATTAAAATCTCTTGACCTGTGGCTTCACTCATTGGTTTTTTAATGTAGTCGCCGATATGATCAATTTCAAAACCATAACCCCATAAGGTGAATTTGCCTTCTGGTAAGTCAGCAAAATGCGGTTGAGCTGGAACGACCACAGACAGATGCCAACCAGATTCAAACCAAGTCATCAATGCACCTGTACCGGGTTCATTTCCTGTGTAATCAATAATCCGTTTTAGCAGCACATCATCATGCATGGTGAGCGTAAAGGATTTCCATTTATGCTCATCAATGTTGCCATAGAAGGTCATTGGACGACCAAAATCAGGGGCTTTTTGAGCCAATGTTTCCCACAAACGCCAGCCATGATCTTGTCGATCACGAATCAGCTCAGGAACATCGAATTTATCGCCATAACGTGAATCAGCCGTAATTGAACCTAAAGTAAAGAGCGCAAGATCATGCTCGCCCAGTTGAATTTGTTCAGTGCCTTCTGGAATGTTGACATAAAGTTGGGTTGCCTTACGTTCCTTCGTTTGGGCATCTTCGACAAAGTCCGCATCTGTGACATAACTACCGAAACGAACATCAACGCCTTGTTCCACCAACCAACGTTGTAGGGGGTGAATCATTGAATCATATTGATTGTATTTGGTTCGTTTTACGCCTGCTAAGGTATGGATGCGTGGTAATTCATGAATGAAACGTAAAAAATAACGGCGTAATTCTGCTGCGCTATGCCATTTTTGAAACGCAAAAGTGGTTCGCCACATCCGCCAAAAATTAGTTTGGAAAAATGCATCATCAAAAAATTCATCAATACGGCGACTACCAATACGATCTTCTTTTAATGCTAACAGCCGTAACATTTGAGCACGGTTGAGCGTTGATAATCCCAATTTTTGAGCTTCTGCAATAATATGATTTGAGTCGATCAAACGTGCTTGAGCATTGGTTTTAACTTGTTCGTTAAATTCACGACATTCTTCACGAACAGAAATGTCTGGATTTTCTAAAGACGGGATGCTTGAAAATAAATCCCAAGTACACAAATAAGTCTCATCAGTTAGCATACGCCCACCACGTGTGACCCATGCTTGGTTAGGATTAAGCGGATTATGTCCACCATCCATCGAACCACCAGAAACATTCAACTCTTCTAAAATATGGATATGTTCGGCTGGCACTTTAGCATCACGAATCGCAAAAGCAGCAGCAGCCATACCAGCTATGCCTCCACCTACAATCCAAAGATGTGATTTAGAGCGGTCTAATGTTTTCAGTCTTTTATTTTGCATCTGATGTGCCTCGTTTGTAGTTCTAAAGAAAATTAAAGCCATAATTTTATTATGGGATTGTATGTTTTAAAAATATATGAAAGTTCTGCTAAAAAACGATGATAAATTATTATCAGAAAAAAACTTTAATAGAAAAAATGGATGCACAATAAAATTTTAGTATTCATATGCTATGTTTTAACTGTTTGATATTGAAATTAAATTGAGTTTTTGCTCTATTTTTAGTTTTTTACTAAATATCAAATTGCTTGAAAAATCCTTAAATTTATAAACAGAAATCAAAAAAATTATATCTTCTATTATGGTTTTTTAAGTAAAATAAATAGTTGAAAATTATTCTAATCTTGAGGTCTATCTTGGAATCATTATTGATTTTAGGCTCTATTGCTTTGGCATTAATGTTGGGGGCAATTAGTCCCGGTCCTACATTTATTTATGTTGCCAAAAATTCAATTGCGATTTCACGTAAACATGGCTTATTTACGGCGCTTGGTACAGGCACAGGTGCAGCATTATTTGGTTTGCTTGCAGTGATGGGGTTACAAGCAATTTTGCTGGCTGTGCCTTCTGCCTATATAGCTTTGAAAGTTTTTGGTGGTCTCTATTTACTTTGGCTGGCGTTTAAAATTATTAAACATGCCAAAGAACCCATGGAAGCTGTAAATGGTACAGTCAAGACCATGAGTTATACGCAAGCATTTCGTTTAGGACTGATTACCCAATTAAGTAACCCCAAAATTGCGATTATCCTTGCCAGTATTTTTACCGCGTTATTACCGAAAGAAATCCCAACGTATTTCTATGTGGTATTGCCGATGCTGTGCTTCTTTATTGATGCAGGTTGGTACTCGCTTGTGGCAGTCGCCTTGTCAGCAGAAGGCCCTCGCAAAGTGTATTTAAAATCTAAGGCTATTTTTGATCGTATTGCAGGTGGGGTGATGACCTTGCTGGGATTAAAACTGATCTTTGGGATGAAGTGATACCGTAAAAAAAGCGACTATGAAAGTCGCTTTTTTATTGCCTAGAATCAGCTCATTTGTCTTAATCTTTAAAATGTATAGGAATCCATTGATAGCTTTTTCCATCCGCAGAATAAATATGTCCAATCCCCGGAAATGGTAAATGTGGAGCGGCAATGGTTTGTCCATTTTTAGCAAAATTTGCGAATTGCTTTAAACGCGTTTGTACTGCTTTTTTCGGGTCTATGTCGTATTCAATTGCCGTTTCAGGTTTATCAAATTGCACAGTATGTGAATGTACGATATCTCCAATAAATACCACGTTTTCATCTTTGGTTTTTAGCTCATAGCTAAAATGCCCTGGTGTATGTCCTGCCGTGTTAATGACTTTAAAGCCCTGAATTTCATCACCGAGTTTATAGGTTTTAAAGCGTTGTTTGGCTTGGTAAGGAGCAATGGCTTCCTTGATCTTTTCGACTGTACCTAAGTAATTGGCTTGTTTCTCTTTTGGTAATTTTGCCGCTTGTTTGGGATCTAACCAATATGTTGCTTCATCATTAGATACATAGACTGTCGCATTAGGAAAATTGGCAATGCCATCTTTACTGATACCACAGACATGATCGGGATGTAAATGTGTGAGTAGAATGGTATCGACTTGTTCTGGTTGATAGCCTGATGCTTTTAGGTTGGTTAATACTGAACCTAGATGTGAGCCGAAACAACTGGCTGCACCGCTATCCACTAATACCAGAGATTTTCCTGTATTGACGAGGAAGGCATTGATAGAGGTTTGTACGCCTTTATCTTGATCTGCATAGTATTTCTTCAAAATTTGTTGCACTTGTTGTTGAGAAATATCTTTAAATAAGTTTGGCGACATAAAGTTGGTGCCATCAAGCAAGGCAGTGATTTGTACGTCATCTGCTTGATATTGGTAGTAGCCTGCAACCTGTTTTTGTTGTTCAATGATCGGCAGAGTTTTGCTTGTTTCTGCATGGCTCAGTAAAGGAAAGTACGAACTTAATAAAGCCAAAGCAATTATTCTTTTCATTTATAAATATTCTCAAATTTAGTTGAATTGTCTACTTTTTAGCACGGATAACTATTCTTTAAAAGGAAATAATCAAGTTAAAAGAAATCACCTCGTCTTTGATTGTGTTCTTGAATAAGAGGTTTCATCTGTACATAAGGTAAAATACATTTTTATCTAGTTTTAGGGAGTCTATTTGATTCAAAATATTAATCCTTATCTCAATTTTCTCCATTCAATAACAGCGCAAATAATAGTAATTGGCAGAATGAAAATAAATTGTAGATATAAAAAAATCAGTAACCATTCATGAGAAAATTGAGACAGTATTAATAAAAGAGGTATCCATAAAAAACTAGTAAAACAACCATAAGCGATAATTTGGTATAAATTTGCATTCGCTAACTTATTTTTGAATATATGTAAAAATAACTCACCTGTGATATACGCAGGAATATAGCCAATAACATAACCAATTATAATGGCAATCAACATCAAGAAAAACATAGGGATAATCACACTTGGCGTGATTAAACCTTGTAAGAATTTTGCAGGGTGATCTAAAAAAAATAATATATGAAAACTGATGACAATGATAAAAGTTCCAATCATTGGGCCGAAACGAGTAAATGCTGTAGTTGAGAATTTATTTTTATTCATTTATGAAATTTAGTTTAATTTATTTCAAAATAACATAAAAGGACTTCTTACGAAGCCCTTTATATTTTTATTGACTAAGAAACTTTATCACCAGCTTTAGCACCCGATTCAGGTGAAATCACCCAAACACCTTCGCCATTACCAGCGGCAAGTACCATACCGTTAGAAATACCAAAACGCATTTTACGAGGTGCAAGGTTCGCAACCATCACCACTAATTTACCTTTTAAATCTTCTGGCTGATAAAACTCACGAATACCACTAAACACATTACGCGGTTCAGCTTCACCTACATTTAAAGTTAATTGAAGCAATTTATCCGAACCTTCGACCGTTGCAGCTTCTAAAACTTCAGCTACACGGAGGTCAACTTTCATAAAGTCTTCAATACCAATGATCTCAGCTTCACCAACTTTAGGCTCAGGCTTTTTCTCGGCTTTCTTCTCTTTTTTCTTTTCCACTTTTGGCGCTTCTGCCGCCGCAGCTAAAGAGTCTTTCGATGCATCTACCATTGCTGCAACTGCTTTAGGATCAACACGCTGCATAAGCGGTTGGAATTGAGCAATGTCGTGTGCAACTAAGATTTGTTGACGTGATGCAAAGTCAAAGCTTTCAAGTTGTAAGAAAGACTGAACTTGAGTCGCAAGCGTTGGAAGCACTGGAGCCAAGTAAATCGCAAGCTGACGGAATAAGTTAATACCGACTGAGCAAACATCATGGACTTGTTGTTCTTGATCTTCTTGCTTCGCAAGTGCCCACGGTTTTTTCTCATCAATATATTGATTCGCTTTGTCCGCAAGTGCCATGATTTCACGAACAGCCGCAGAGAATTCACGTGCTTCATAGGCTTGAGCAATTGAATCACCCGTATTAATAAAGCTTTGCACCAGTTCAGGCTCAGCACAAGTGCTGGAAAGCGTATTATTGAAATTGCTGTTAATGAATTTTGCACAACGGCTGGCAATATTGACCACTTTACCGACAAGGTCAGAATTCACTTTCTGTACGAAGTCATCCAAATTCAAATCTGAATCTTCAACTTTGTCTGAAAGCTTAGAAGCAAAGTAATAGCGTAAATATTCAGGATTCAAATGCTCTAAATAAGTTTCAGCTTTGATGAATGTACCGCGAGATTTTGACATCTTCTGACCGTTCACCGTTAAGAAACCATTTACGAACAAACCTGATGGGGTACGGTAGTTCGCACCTTCAAGCATTGCAGGCCAGAACAGCGCATGGAAGTAAACGATGTCTTTACCAATGAAGTGATAAATTTCTTTATCGCTGTCTTTTTTCCAGAAGTCATCAAAGCTCAAATCAGGACGTTTGGTTTTGATGTAGTTTTCAAAACTCGACATATAACCAATCGGTGCATCGACCCAAACATAGAAATATTTGTTTGGTGCATCTGGAATTTCAAAACCGAAATAAGGTGCATCACGCGAAATATCCCAATCGGATAAACCTGCTTCAAACCATTCATCTAGCTTGTTGGCAATCGAAACAGGTAAACGACCTTGATCACGTGTCCATTTTTGTAGGTATTCTGAGAAATTCGGAAGTTTAAAGAAATAGTGATCTGACGATTTCTCAACAGGAGTCGCACCACTCAAAGTTGAGCGTGGATTCAATAATTCAGTTGCATTGTACGTTGTACCGCATACTTCGCAGGCATCGCCGTATTGATCTTCTGATTTACATTTTGGGCATGTACCTTTAATGAAACGGTCAGACAGGAACATACCTTTTTCAGGATCAAAAAGCTGATTTACAGGGCGAATTGCGATATTGCCTGCTTCACGGTTTTTAATATAAATTTCTTCTGAACGCGCTTTGTTCTCATCACTATTGGTTGAATCATAGTGATCGAAATGCACCCCAAAACCATCAAAATCACGAATGTGTTCTTTCTGAACATTGGCAATTTGTGCTTCAGGGCTAATGCCATTGGCTTCGGCACGTAACATGATCGCTGTACCATGAGCATCATCCGCACATACGTAAGTCACGTCATGACCCATTGCACGCATCGCACGAACCCAAATATCTGCTTGGATATAACCGAGTAAGTGACCCATATGGATAGGACCATTGGCATAAGGAAGGGCATTGGTGACTAAAATTTTACGCACGGATATTGTTCTCTCATTCGTATTTGCAAGGCAGATGATTTTACATGACTTAAGAGCGACTTGCACAAGGGAATCGGTGAAATCTTTTTAGCCTGATGGAGAATCATTATTTTCAAACTTCATACAAGCTTCACTTTGGCTTCAACCAAAACACATTTCTTTTATTGAAAATAAGCACAATCTCAAAAATAGAGGAATAGAAATGAGGTCTTGGTCTTTAGTCTGTGCATCACTCTCAGCCAGTTTAGTTTCTGTTTTTAGTTTTGTGATTCCATTTTGTTTATTCTTAAATTATCGACAGAATCATCTTATTCATGTGGTCAGTGATAGGATGGAAGTCATGATGTATCTGACCCCAATCCTTCTCATTTTGGCTTTTATCTTTTATTTGATTGTTTTTGCAGTATTGAAACTGCCCACTCAGATTTTTGATTTATACCAGTTTTTAAAAATAAGTTTTGTGATCTTAATTGCTTGGACATTACTGGTCTCAATGATTCTGTTTGAAGATCAAGTGAACCAGATTGATTTCTCAGCTTTAAAGATCGGTATTTTGATGTATTTCGTAATGCTACTGACTCTGGCATTAGGCTGTATGAGCGCGAATGTTTGCTATCTCGTGATGAGGAAAAAGATTAATGACAAAAAATTATTGTGGTGAAACTTTAATTTTTGAACGTTGGTTTCTACGCTCAATTATTTCAGGGGTTGTTGCAACAGCGAGTATAATCATCTTAGTTTGGTGTTTTTTAATGTATGAACAGATATTTTCATCTCAAGATATTTCTAATGGTGTGCTAAGAGGCGTTGCAACTATCATTATGTTTTCTCCAATTTTAATTGGATGCCTTAGTTTTATTTATTTGATTTGTTACTACTTTTTACCTCAACCTAAAAAGATAATCGATATATCTCAACTGCTCAGAGGCTTAGGGCTCATATTGGTTGGTTATATTGTGAGCTTTATGATCGTTCTCGGGGAGAAAAGTTTTCAATTTGAACTATTTATCACTTTAATTTTTGCATATGTTTTTATGTTAGTTCCATTGTTGTTGGGATTTATTGCAGCCAATGGTTTTGAGAAATTAAAGCGCAGTTAAGTTGTTTTATTAAAAAAGTATGCATCCCAAAGGATTACATACTTTGCATTTGCTTAACGGTAACACTTTGCTTAGAGTCCTTTCTTAAAGAGATGATTTTCCCTTTAGATAAGAAATGGATGTGATAGCTTTTTAAACTATTGGTTTTTGGATCAACTGTAATTTCGGCAAAGAGTGGCGTTTGCCAAAGTTCATCACTTCCTAAAGTACCTAACCAAGCCTGAGCTTTAATTACAGCGGTAAATTCATCTTTAACTTGTAGATCGCTAATACTTAATTCACTGCACCAATGAACGGTCTTTGGGAATTCAACTTTTGAAAATTTCCAACAAATTGAAAGTGCCAAACTTGTTGCGATTCCAGCATAATCGTTGCTTTCATTATGAATGACAGGAAGTAATTGCTCTGCTAAATCACCTTCAAAAGAATCAATCATGTTTTGGATTCTTTTCTTGCTTGAAAGGATATAGTTCAAACGTTTTTGTTGGGCTTGAAGTTCATTTTGGATGTCTAAGAGTTCATTTTCATTCATATATAAAGCTTTATAAACAAGGTATAGATTCTGATAGCGCAAAAGTATATCTGATCTATTTCTGTATATTGTGAATAGTTTTTAATGAATGACTAATGGTTTTAAAAGTGATCGAAACAGCAAGACTGATTTTAAGACAGTGGCAGCCCGAGGACTATGCATCTTTTGCTCAGATGAGTAAAAATCCTCAAGTGATGCAATATTTTCCTAAATTATTGACCCGCACCGAAAGTGACGCTTTTATTAATAAAGTTAGAGCGATCATTGAGTTACAGAGTTGGGGCTTTTGGGCAGTTGAATTAAAGTCAAACCATCAATTTATTGGTTTTGTTGGCATACATTCGCAACCGACACAGTTTTCATTTTCTCCTTGCATTGAAATTGGATGGCGTTTAGATCAGGCTTATTGGGGGAAGGGATATGCAACTGAAGCTGCTCAATCAGTATTGGACTTTGCCTTTAGAGAATTAAACTTTGAAAAGATTGTATCTTTTACAAGCTTGGAAAATTTAAGGTCACAAATGCTGATGCAAAAGTTAGGCATGATCAAAGTGGGGGAATTTCAACATCCTGCTTTGGTAAAAGATCATCCACTCAGTTGGCATGTATTGTATGAAATTCATCAGTCAGATTGGATTAAGTAAACCATTTGTTATTTATTTATATAGTTTTTATATCTGAAAATTCAAATGGTTATTCATAAGCAATAAATTGAATCATCCTGTATCCCATTTGTTTCAATTTGCAGCAATTCCTCTAAATATCCGCAGAATCTTGTATAACTATAACTGAAAGCAACAGTAATTTATTACGATATAACAAGAGGAACAAGACATGAGTAATGACAAAATTGATCAGTTAAAAGAGTTCGCATCAAAAGACTTGGAGCAAACTAAAACAGATTTACAGCAAGCCAAAGATAAAGTCAGTGAACTTGGAAATGACATCAAGCAAAAAGGTCAGGAAACTGTCGAAGACGTTAAAAACTTTGCAGCTAAAGATCTCGATCAAACTAAAGCTGATTTGCAACAAGCAAAAGATAAAGCTAATGAGTTGAAGCAAAAGGGTGAGCAAGCTTTAGATGATTTAAAAACAAATGCAACGGATCAGTATGGTGAGGGTAAAGCTGCTTTATCTGCTAAAGCAGATGAGTTGAAAGAAAAATTGGCAGATACTCAGCATGCAGCCAAAGAGAAATTAGATCATTTAAAAGAAGAAGCAAGCCATAAGTTAGAAGATGCCAAAGCAAAAGCTGCTGAACTAAAAGATGAAGCTGCTGCTAAGTTTGAAGATCTAAAAGCTCAAGCGAGCCATAAACTGGATGATTTAAAGAAAGCTGCAACAGATACACTAAATAAATTCAAAGGTTAATCTTTTGATGACTATTTAAGATTCACGCTTATACTCAGAGAGGAAAACACGTTCATAAAAAATGAGCAATTATCTTCTCTGATGTGAGCGTCCAATCTTCAATACTGCTAAACTAGCCAAACTCAGTGATATATTGATCATCTGTTTTTGGAGTAAACAAAATGTCGTGGCTTTCTTCCTTAAAA
The DNA here is from genome assembly GCF_001005525.1 of Acinetobacter sp. AG1. Taxonomy (NCBI): domain Bacteria; kingdom Pseudomonadati; phylum Pseudomonadota; class Gammaproteobacteria; order Moraxellales; family Moraxellaceae; genus Acinetobacter; species Acinetobacter sp. AG1. The sequence goes on from NZ_LBMZ01000123.1 coordinate 110,590, forward strand.
TCTGTTTTTTCACCAGCACAAGAAGTGAAGGAAGATGAAATTCAAGCTGTTTTACAAAATTATGTGCTGCCACATTCTGAAAATGCATTAAAAGATCGTATCAGCCAAGTGAATGTACAAGGTCGAATTTTACAACTCACGATTAATACTTTTCCTCAAGAAAAAGATCACTTACAACAGATTCACGACGAACTCGCTGAAGCTCTAGAAAAATGCGGTATCCAAGAGTTAAATTTACATGTTATTCAACAAAAACATGCAGCGCATGGTGAAGCAGGTCATAGCTGCTCATCAAAGCCAAAAGCAGAAAATAGCAATTTACCACCTGTAATGGATGCTTCACCTAAAGCGGAAGTCGATCCCAATAATCCACCGATTCAAAAAGCTGCACCGCAACAACGCGATGTGGCAGCACATCCACGTATTCAAAATGTAATATTGGTATCGTCAGGAAAAGGTGGGGTCGGTAAATCAACCACCACAGTGAATCTGGCGCTTGCATTGCAACAACTCGGTCTAAAAGTCGGTGTTTTGGATGCAGATATCTATGGTCCAAGTATTCCAACCATGTTGGGGAATGCGGGACGTACTCCACAAATTGAAAATGAAAATTTTGTGCCTTTAGATGCGTACGGCATGGCTGTGCTTTCAATTGGACATTTGATTGGTGCGCACAATACCCCTGTGGCTTGGCGTGGTCCTAAAGCGACTGGTGCATTGATGCAACTTTTTAACCAAACACTTTGGCCAGATTTAGATGTGTTAGTGATTGATATGCCACCTGGTACTGGTGATATTCAATTGACTTTGGCACAACGTATTCCTGTAACAGGCGCGGTGATTGTCACTACTCCTCAAAATGTTGCACTTATGGATGCGGTAAAAGGAATTGAACTCTTTAACAGAGTAAATATTCCTGTACTCGGTGTTATTGAAAATATGTCGACACATATTTGCTCTAATTGCGGACATGAAGAACAGATCTTTGGAATAGGCGGAGGAGATCAATTGTCTGAGCAATATGATATTCCTTTATTAGGACGTTTACCTTTAGACGCAAAAATTCGTGAACATGCAGATAATGGTAAACCAAGTGTGATTGCTCAGGATGCAGCGGCAGAGAGCTACCTCAATATCGCACAAGCTGTATTAAAACAAATGAATAAATTGCCAAAACGTCAGCGTGATGAAAATCGTATTTTCTAAATTTGAAAAGCCTCTAATTTAGAGGCTTTTTTTAATTTCATTATTTGATTGCAGTGCTTGCTTTCTTTTTTTCCAAGCATTCACTACGCTCCAACGCCAAAGTAAATGTGTAATTAAATAAAAACTAATCGCAAATAAAATTGCTTCAATGACAAGCCCTGACACGAGAATCTTCGCAAGGCTGAAATCGATATGGCCATGACCAAAATTCTTAAGCCAATTGATAATTTGGTGTAAAACCCCTAAAAGCATATCGCTATTGATCATGTGCACATGATAAATTTTAGTTCCAAACCAAAAACCTAAATACAGAATTGGAACGACAGTGAGCGGATTGGTTAACCAAGCCATACATAGGCCAATAGGCAAGTTCACTTCAAACCATAACACAGTCAAAATAATGAATAGGCTATGAAAAGGGACAGGTAATATTCCCCAAAATGTTCCAATAAACATGGCTTTCGCAATAGAACGACGGTTCACATACCAAAGTAGAGGATTTAAGGTACGTTCACCAAAAATTCTCATAAATTTTAGACTAGCAACTTTCTCTGATGAAGGCAGCCACTTGTTAAAAAACTTCTTAGGCATAAGCGATGGAACACATTTAAAGAGAAAAGTGAACGAATGTATATAAAATAACATTATTTACTTATTGAAAACTTAAAATAGCACCAAAGTTTATCTTGTTAAAAAATAAGAATACTTAGAATACGTTATATGTGTTGTATTTTAGCCTGTGTTTTTACTCATGTGACTCTTGAGTAGAGTGTACTTGTAATTAATAAAATATAGATAAAACATTTATTTAAATAGGCTCTCGTCATAAGTGCTTACAGTTAAAATTTTGCTATCATTTGGCAATTATATTAATCTGAATTTATCTTTTAGTGAGGTCATTCAATGATTTCATGGTTTTTTATTGGTTTAGTGATAACCATTTTGCTCACTCCTGGTCCAACCAATACTTTACTTGCATCCTCTGGTATTCAGGTAGGATTGCGTAAATCTCTATTGCTGATTCCTGCGGAAGCGATTGGTTATATTATTGCGATTAGTGCATGGGGAATGTTGATTGGTAAAGTCTCAGCGACATTACCTTTATTGCCAACATTTTTAAAACTATTAAGTGCAGGGTATATTATTTTCCTTGCGATTAAATTATGGCGTACAGCAAATCAAGAAGTGATTTTAAATCAACCTACAATTCGACCTAGAGAATTGTTATGTGCGACATTATTAAACCCTAAAGCTTTACTATTTGCTTCTGCAATTTTCCCAACAACAGCATGGCAAATGCAAGAAATCTATGTTGCGCATATGAGTAGCTTTGTTGCACTCATTCTTCCAATTGCACTATTTTGGATTTCAGTTGGCGCTGTGTTGGCAACCAATAAAGTAAAATGGTTATCTCAATCTAAGTTACAGCGTACAGCATCAGTTGTACTGATCAGCTTTGCCATTCCTATTAGCTATTCAGCTCTAATCAATCTCTAATTCTAATTTTCTGCTGCCTTGAACCATCTAGGTAGCAGGGTTCTGTTGTTTTCATTAATGTCGTTTTACGTTAAAGTACTCGCCAATCATTAACTTAGATTTTGGATAAAAGTCATGGCAATAAAATCTGATCGTTGGATTCGTGAAATGAGCGAAAAACACGGCATGATTGAACCTTATGCAGAGAATCAAGTCCGTTTCGATGAAAACGGAGAAAAATTGATTTCTTATGGGGTGTCTAGCTATGGCTATGACGTCCGTTGTGCGCGTGAATTTAAAGTTTTTACCAATGTTCACTCTGCAATTGTTGATCCGAAAAATTTTGATGACAGAAGTTTTATCGATATCGAATCAGATGTTTGTATTATTCCACCGAACTCATTTGCTCTCGCGCGTACGATTGAATATTTCCGTATTCCACGAAATGTCCTAACGGTATGTTTAGGTAAATCGACTTATGCCCGTTGCGGTATTATCGTGAATGTAACGCCGCTAGAGCCTGAGTGGGAAGGTCATGTTACGCTTGAGTTTTCAAATACAACGAATCTCCCAGCACGTATTTATGCGGGTGAAGGTGTTGCACAAATGTTGTTCTTTGAAAGTGATGAAGTTTGTGAAACATCTTATAAAGACCGTGGCGGTAAATACCAAGGTCAAACAGGTGTAACTTTACCGAAAACATGATTTTTAAATTACATTTTGCAACAATCATAAAGTTTTTTGGTTGTTGCAATACAAACATTATATTTAAAGAATAAAAATATAATATTCAGATATATATTTAAAAGAAATTATTTAAAAACAATAATTCATTCATCGGAAAATAAAACGTTTACCTAATATATTTTGCATTTGTGTAAATTATCGGCATAATGAAGAATGAATATATATGGGTAAAATTTACCTGCGTTTGAGTGATGTTTGGATACAATTTCTCTTTTAGGGAATCACTCAAAAGGAAGTTAGAAAAATAACGATGGTGCGGAGCATCGCGTAATGGGAAGGTCAAGATGACTACACTTCATACGGTATCATTTCAAAAAACTGTTTTGGCGACTTTGATTGGTTTATGTCTAAATCAGTCAGTTTTTGCATTGCAAGAATTATCAGACGATGGTTTAAGTGAAACCACTGGTGAAGGCATCGCTTTACTACCCCAAGATACTTATATGATTTTCCGTGGCGCAGGTCCTAATGAGGCTACTCCATTAGCTGGGGTGGATGGGATTGCTGGTAATACGGATGATCGATTAAATGATACAGGTTATATTCGTTACATTCCTGTTGGCCCTTTAACATCAGAAGCTAGTGCAGCTGGTGCTGGTAAAGCAGATTTATTTTTATATGGTTTAGCAGTTTCCAAATCTGATAACAATACGAATACCCGTATAGCAAGTACTGCTGCTAATGCAAGTATTAAGAGTTGGGGAACAGCAAGTAATCCTTGGTTGTTAAAGGCAAGTACTGCATACAATGTACCTGATTTTTATGTCAATGGTACAAAAGGTGGTACATCTAAAAGTTCAGTTACTTACCTTTCTATGGAAGCTCCACTTTATAATCAAAGTCTTGCTGGGCTTACATCAGATACAGGGTTAGATGCTTATAAACTTAAATTGGGTTTATGGGCTGATGCTTTCGTGAGAGATCCAAGTAAAATAGAAGGTGACGCAAATCAATTTTGCTTAAATGGTTGTACTCGTAATACAAGTGCTGTAAACACGGCGCAAATACCACGTGAAAATCGGTTACGTTTGCAGGCAATTTGGAATAATTTCAGTGTAAATGGAAGTAATTTACAGTTGTTTCAAACTTTAGGAGGCGTTGGACTTTCTGGTGATACTGGTATCAATAATGGTATGAGTAAATTTTATAATAATACTCTTGGAGCTTCTGGTATTTTGCGTTTTAACAGTGGTGACGCTGCAAATGTTAAAGCAACTTACAGTGCTGGTGTATCAACAAGAACTTATAACACAGACAGAAATGCTACAGCAGCATCAACAGGATGGTCAAATACAGAGGTTTGGAATACCTATGCTAATACAAGTATTTTAGGTGGCGATAATGGCTCTGCTGGTGGATGTAATGCTGGTGGTGTTCAATTCGGTTCTGTTGCTTGTCAATTCCGTTATAGAGATCGTGCTGTAAAAGATAGTGTTTCTGGTGCATCTTGGACTGCACCTGATCCAAATGGTAGTAATGTTTTAAGATTGAGTACCAGGGAAACGTCGAATACAGGTTTGGTTTCGACACCTGCTTTGAGTGGTGGGAATGCACCTACATTTGCAGCAGATGATGGAATATTTATTTATAATCCAAATATTAATTTAGTATTAGGCTCACTCTATCAACCAGTTGTTTTAGGTTCCGATGGTAAAAACTTTAGTTTAGAAATAGCTCGGATTCCAAATAAACAGGAAATTTACACAAAAATTTATACTCGGTATGCTGGTGATACAGGTGATGCTGGGGTCACGTATTATGGTTCTACCTGTAACGTTTACCAATGTGGTAGTTCGACTGTTGCTGGCTACCAAGGTGGATCTGCCTTAAATGATTATTCATCTACAGCTTTAGCAGGTAAAAAGCTTGCGACGCATAGTAGTATTAGTTTTGGTACTGTGAAAAGTAATGATGGTGGGCAAACTCTAGTTGCTGATAGTAGTGTTGAAGCATTAGGGATATTTTTTGGCACACCACAAAATAGAACGAATATTTCAGGGACGCAAATTTTTAGGGAAGCTCAATATCAACAACGGCAGCAACGTGTTGATACTAGTTATATTGTGACTGATCGTTATAGATTGACGGTTTCTAATGGTGCAGGTGGGTTATTTGGTGGTGGGGGTACTGCGACTAGAGAAGATCCATATGGTCGACCTTCTATTTCTTGTAATTATACTGGAGGTCTTTTCGGACAAGGTTGTTCGAATTCAGTTGATCGTTGGTACAATACTTCTGGTAATCATGTTGATTGGGTTTATTTAACTAATGTTGATGCAAGTGGTAACAAGATCTTTGGCAATGACGATGGTACTTATGCTCGTTATTGTACGAATACCACAACAGATTGTTTAACTTGGTACAATGGAGCAGCATTAGGTGCTAGTGGTACAGGGAATGGTTATCCTGCAGCTGTTACCAATGTAAATCAAATCATTGGCGGTAGCATGGCTAACCCTGGAAGTGGTCAGCGTGGTGCGGATGATTGTTGGCCTGGCGAGTCAGGTGGCGCATGTAATGGTAGTTCAGGTAGCACAACAGTTGGTGGGTTATATGGATTGTCACGTTTAAGCGCGGTAAATAATGGCGGGACCTCTAATACGCCTACTCCAACTCATGTGAATAATACCAATTGGACATATGGGACACGTGCAAATGCACCTTGGTTTAGAGTTGCTGGTGGACAGGAAGCTGTTGCATATGGCTCAGGTTTGGGATCTTCTACTGCAATCACTTCAGATATTGTGCCAACAGCAATAACAGGTGGGGTGAATCCATCAGCACTAAATAATTTTGGTTCGGCTGTAATTGACGGTTTATTAATACAGCATATGAAAATAACCACCAAGGGATTATAAGTAAGAAAGGAATCACTATGTTTAGATTTAGTATTTTAGGCTTTAGTATCGTCAGTATTTTACTTAGTCAAGGTATATATGCATCAACAATGGTTGACTTAACTGATGATGAATTATCAAAAGTACAAGGACAGGCTTTAATGAGCCTATCTTATATCTCTCCTGTTGATACAAAAAATTTAGAATCAACTCGCACAGGAAGTACTAAAGATATCGGTTTCTATAAATTAGGAATGGAAGCAGAAATTGAATTAAACGCAAATATTAAAAAACTACAGTTAGGCTGTGGTGGTGTAAATGGTATTGGTGACTGTGATATTGATATTGATAATTTAAGTTTAAGTGGTTTAAAGGTTGATAGTAATGGTAAACCTCTTGCAATGACTAATGAGGAAAGAGCTGCTTCTTCGGCAAAACTAACGAATCCATTTATCGAATTTGCAGTTAAAAATCCTGAGTCTGCTTCTATGCGCCAAGTTGTTGGATTCCGTTTAAGTGCAGAAAAAGCGCTAGGATTATTAACAGCTGGAACAGAAAATACTGGAGTTGCAAATGGTATTAATACCATTTCTGGCTATATGAAAGTACAGTCTGATAGTTCGGGTATCATAAAAGGGTACGCAACGACAGCAGCAACGAGAGATAATCTTTATGGTACCTATTTAAATCCAAATGATTTGGTGATTACAGGTGCCCTAAAAGCATTAGGTTTAAATGGAGCTGATTTTAAAACCTCTGCTGGTGGTTTTAATATTCCTCAGATTAATAATAACTATTTTGAAATTCCAGCAATTTTGGTTAATGAAACTAGAGCGAAATCAAAAATTTTATCAGCTCCTGTAAAAGTTCCTAATATCTATGTTGGTGGGCCTAATAATGCAAGTTATCCTGTCAACGGTACTGTGCAATATAATGCAAGCGGTCCTCATGATCCGGCATACCAAGAGCCTACAGGTATTTATACACAAGGTGGTCGAGTTGAAGCAACAGTAACAAAATGCTATGGGATTTCTTGCCTTATCGCGCAAGAGGGAGATGTATTCCAAAATGTTTATATGAACGGACAGATTTCAAATATTACTGCAAATTTAAATTTAAATCAGTCTTTAGGTTTAATTCATAATTTACCGATTAACTCGCCATTTTCTTTATCTTTACAACAACAAGCGTTGCAGTGGCCAGGAGCAAAAACAGATGATGTGGCACAGAAAGGATGGTGGATGTCATTTGCTGATCCTGTAAATATTGGCTATGTAATACCGCAAGATCCTATTGATATTTCTCCACTTTTCCCTCAGATTGCAAGTGCTGTTTCTTACTATTTACGCCGTGGTGGTGGTAATGAGGCAAATACAAGTGATCTTGGCGGATTGTTAACTGGTGGAGATTTATCAGTGAATATCGGGAATATCGATTTAAAAAATAGTGCGTTAAACTTAAATATTAGTAACCTTAAATTAACAAATCAAAATTTTGCACCTAACTGTTGGGGAGGCTTGCAGTCTTGTTAATAGCTATTTTCGGGAAGAAAATGGTGGGTTAGTAATCAATAGCTAGTTCTGATGCTACAAGTAAAGGATATTATAATGAAGAAAATGATGATTTTGCTCCTATTCAGCACAAGTATAGTACATGCTGAATTAAAAACTTTGGATAGCCAAGCTTTGAGAGATGTTGAGGGGCAAGCTGGAGCAGATTTGTCATTGAAATTTTCATTAAATCATACCAGTACTTATCAATTTGATGATGGTGTTGGTGGAGTTTGCGATAAGACAGCGAATAGTAATACTGGTTTAGGTTATTGCCATTTAGGACTTTCGGTAAATAAGCGATTTGTCAGTAGTAGAGTTCAAGGAGCTAATACTTTTTGGGATGTACCAGAAAGTGATCCAACTTTAGCAAACCCAGCAAGAAAATTATGGTTAGTGTTCAAGGGAATCCAAGGAACTGTTGATATTCAAAAACTCGGTTTAGATGGCGTTGATTTAGTATATAAGAATGACGGTGGAATTGATCAGATTAAACCTTCTATGCAACTTAGTCTTGATGCTAGTATGCCTATTTTAATTAGAAATTTTGGTTTTAATGCACTTGCGATTGAACAAGATGATTTTACAAGTTATATCGATTCAAATGGCAAAGTGGTTGAAGGTTCTGCTAGTACCCCACCAACTAGTGGATATGGATATTTAAAAGCAACAACCTACAATGCAACGAATGCTCCAACATCGTTATATGATCAAGGTAAGGAAACTGGGTTTGTTGGTATGAGAATGAACGGTAATCTTGCTATACAAGGTAAGATCATGATGTTTGGTTGTGATAGCAGTCATCCACGTTGCTAGAGCTAGAGATTATCAAGGATTGAAGTGATGAAAAAAAATAACCAAAATCACAATACAGCATGGTTTGCATTAAATACTTTAGCAACAAGTATGCTATTAATAAATTCTGCGCATGCGTTACAAAGCTTAGATGATAGTGCATTGCGTAATGTTAATGGTCAAGATGGAGTTCATATTTCAACCTCTTATGATGAAATTAATGTTGATAAGCTTTACTGGCAAGATAATGCTGGAATAGGAACTTCGAGTAGAACAAATAGTAATTTACAAGCGACAGCTGAAAATTTTAAGATTCAGTCAACCAATGCTAATGTTTCAAACTTACCTATTTCAAATCGGACTCCAGGAACAGATTATAAAATAAATATAGGGAGTGGTAGCGGTAGTGATGCTGGTAGAACTGGACTAGATTTAGCTATTTCTACAAATCCCTCTTTAATTACGATTGATCAATTTAAAATATGTGACACTGAGTCTACTCAGCGTTGCAGCGCCTCAATTGGGAATATGGCAATTCAAACAAGTTCAGTTATTGATATTAATTTTAAGACTCGTGATGGACTCTTTAGTAAGGATAAGCAAGCAACTTTAGATTTAGGATTGAAAAATGCGAATATCTATTTAGGGCAAAAAGATGTTAATAATGAACTGAATCAACTCATACTTAAGAACTTTAATTTTAACTTTTTAGGTAAAGGAGTTATGTTTGTAGATGCCGTTGGTGGCTTTAAATTACAAACTAATGCCGATGGTGTTGGTAAAGCAACAATTGCATATAATTCTAATGGCACAATAAATTTAGCATCAAGTACTCAACCAGATGCAACACATGGATATGTTGATTTTAGAAGAACTACAGATTCTGCATCTAGTAATTTAAGAAATACTGGCAGTTATGGTAATGGTGTAGTCGGTGCTGGTGGTGATACAACAAACTCAGGTTTAAATTTAGAATTTTTACTGAATAAAGGTGTAAGCCAAACTTCACCTTATGTTCTTGATGGGACTAATAGTCCAAGTAATGCCAAGGGATTAATACGTGTTGGCGCAAGTGGTCGAATGGTAAATGGTTATTTACAGTTGAGAGGCCTGAATACAACAAATAAGAATAATCCAGATTATACTGGAGTAAATTATGGTAAATCAGATCAAAGTAATATTGTTGGTAGAACTAACAACTTAAGCACTGATTTATCATTAGCAGCAAATAATCCTATTACTACAACAACTGGAAATAATATTATGGGGAGTACAGGTATTGCTTTCCGTATGGCTGCTGAATTTACTAAAGATAATGATCCAATGTTGGGAAGTGATGGTAAGGCAACTACGCTAGAAATTGGTAATGCAGGTCTAAATACTTATGGTTTTGAATTTGGAAATTTAACCGGATTAGTAGCGACTGATCGTGGTTCATTTGATAGTGGCAATGTATATGTGAATCTAGCTGATACTCGAACAGTTTTATTACCTGCAAATAAACTTTTCCAAACCAGTCGATTTGGTAATGGTAATTTTTTAACTAGTAATAATGATTATGTTCAATATATCTATACAGATACTCCAAATGGTATCGCTGCAAATCAAAATCCTTATAGTTTACTAGTAGCGGTTCGAGGTGCTGAATTCCAAGCTATATCTCGTCGAGGTCGTTTTACCAATAGTGCTCGAACAAATGATGCAACTGGCGCAGCAGTTCCAAATATTGCAGAGCATAATGGTACTAATGAATGGGGACTAGCATTACCTTTTTATAATTTAAATGCCAACATGGCGATTTTTGGTACCAATGTTGATGCATCTACTGCTTATGCATATACGTCTGATTATAAAGGCTATAATAAATCACCTACGAATAAAGTTGTTGTTGGCGCAGGTTTAACACCACGTCTAGGTTTTTCACTGGCCATGAGTACTGAGGGTGTAAGTTCTGATGGAAGTAAAACAACATCAATTTTAGTAATTGATGGTAAGAAAATAGGTGCTAATAATCAACCTGTTGATTATTATATGGGGTTGCGTAATATTGATTTACTACTCAAAGGCACTGGTAATATTGGTGTTGAAAAGGGTAGCTTAAACGTTAGTTTAAAAGATTTACTTATTGTGGCTGCAGCGCAAGTTGCTGCTGGATATCTACCTGGGACAACTTACCAAACTTGTGTATTGTCTACATCAAATGCCGGATGTAGTAGCTCTGTTCCAGCTAATAATAAAGTAGCATTAAATAATTTTGCTACATCAAATGATGTGCTATTTGGTATTAAGTTACGCGCTGGCGGTAGCATGGATTTTTCACTTATACCAAATAGTGAGTATAAGTCTGATGGAACTGGGAGTAGTTTAAATATTGTCGGTGATTTTACTTTAGACCCAAAACAAGGTAATACAATTCAAATTAGTGATCCTCTTGATGGCTCTACACTCGGTTTAGATAATTTAACGGGTAAAATGGCATTTAATAATGCAATTGTAATTGCCCCAAAAGCGAACCAGAATGGTGCTGAAGGCATGGTTAGTTTTAATTCGTCTTTTACATTGAACCCAGATCGTACTACTGATGGTGTTTTTCGTGCGAGAGATATAAATCTATATCCACCTAATACTGGTTCTGGCGCTCGTTTAGGTGAATTAGCAATCACTGGCGGTAGATTAACTAGCCAATTTGGTATTATGCCACGTAATTAAAGTGCATCATCTATTTGGTCTGAAATAGATTGAATAGATGATAAGCTATGTTAATCTATTGGATGTATTTTAAACATTTGTCTACGGATCAGGGCAATGAAAAAAAATAAAAAGCTAGGATGTCTATCGTTACTGCTATTAAGTCCATACTCTATAGCGATGCAACCTATGGATGACCAGAGTCTTGCTACAATGACAGGGCAAGATGGCCTGACTATTCAAGCACAAGCAAATGTTGAGTTTAAGCAGTTATCTATGATAGATAATGATGGTTTATCATACGGTAGTGGTTCTTCATTGTATACATCGCCTGATTATACTAAAAGGGCTGGTTTAGTGATTGGAGGGCAAACTTCTTCTAGCCCTGTTCGAGTTGTAGGCCTAAATGGTTCTAGTGAAACTATTCTTGGATTCAATGCTGTAATTGACTCAGATGTTGGAACTGTTTTAAATAAAGGCGCTTTCACAAATATTGCTTTATCTTTTAACAGTAATATCACAGGAATTCGTATTTCTCCTTTTTCTGTATATGCTGCTAGTGAAAGTACTCTCTCTGATATCATTAGTAATTCATACACTAAAAATACAATCTATGATAGTTCTACATTAAAACCTAAAGCAGGTTTAGTAAAAGAAATTGTAAGAGTTGGTGGTGCAAGTGGGATAGATATCGTTTTTGCCGCTAATAAACCAACAGTAAATATCCAATTAGGTGCAGCACCACAAGGACATATGATTATGTTTGGAGGTGCAATAAATTCAATTTGTGGTTCAGGTAGTGGTTGTAATATAGTTGCTGTTTCTGACTATGATGGAAGCAATAATCCATATGGTATTGGTTTTGATTTTCAATTTACGGGTTATAATAATTCACCTTTCGGGCTGACTGGTTTTTATGCGGGTATTGAGGGTAAAAATGGCACAGATTCTGGTGGGTTAGTTTTTGGGAATTCAGGAGTTTCAGACAAATTTAACTTGAGTTTAAATAACGTAATTTTAGGGCAGTCTGGAAGTCCGTCTACGACATATCCATCAAGCACTTTTAATGGATTGCCAAATGCTTCAATTGGAAGTATAGGTGCTGTAGGCGCATCAGTTACTAACTTAAAGATGAAAGTTAGTGGGATGTAATAAGATTGTGACAGTATATTAGTCATTTTATTAAAGCGACCTCAGTCGCTTTTTTTATTAATATACTGTTATTAAAAAAAGATCAGCTCTGCTCCAAGTAGTTAATAATCTCATCTAGTTGTTTCTCTTTTTTTACTTTAGCCCAAAGCTCTTGAGCTTCAGGATAGGCTTTGGTCATCATACCTAACCATTGCTTATAACGTCCGATCATTCCAATTTCAGTTTTGTACTGGCCACTTAAAAAACGTTGCTGGAGTTGCACTAAATCTGGCCAAGAAAGGATGGGATTATCATTATTTTCACGGATACATAAGGTCAAATCAGGTGTAGTAACAGCCCCGCGACCAATCATAATATCATGGCAATCTGACTGCGCTATACAAGCTTTGGCATCAGTATTATTCCAAATCTCACCGTTCGCAATCACATTGATGTCTAAAGCTTCGACGATTGGCTGAATTTTTTCCCAATAGGCAGGTGGGGTATAGCCATCTGCTTTAGTACGTGCATGTACGGTAAGCCAATTTGCGCCAGCATCTTCTATCGCATGTGCATTATCTAAAGTGTGGTTTTCATCTAGATAGCCCAGACGCATTTTAGCTGAAACGGGTATATGTGCAGGTACAGCATCACGAACTGCTTTAACTAAGAGGTGTACGGTTTCAGGTTCATCCAATAGAACAGAACCGCCACGATGACGATTAACAGTTTTAGCGGGGCAGCCAAAGTTAAGATCAATTGCTGGAGCACCGAGTTCAACAACTTTCGCTGCATTTGCTGCTAACATTTCTGGATTATTGCCAAGAAATTGAACATGAACTGGTGTACCAGCCGCAGTTTTACCTGAGTTTTTGAGTTCGGGACAAAAACTATAATAAATATGATCTGGAAGAATACTATCGGTAATACGAATAAACTCGGTTACGCACCAATCAAAACTGCCAACATGAGTGAGCACATCACGCATGATCGGATCAGTTAGACCTTCCATTGGGGCGAGTACAAGTTTCACGATTATTATTACCTAATTAAAAGAATACAGCGTTATACGCATTTTCAGATAGGCTGTCTAGTTTATTATGAAGCTACAAATTAACGTCCCAAAATCATTTCTAAAACAAACTTACTACCGATAAAACCAATTGCAAGTAAGATAAAACCTGTAATGGTAAAGCGAATCGCTTTACGTCCGCGCCAACCAAATTTGTAATGCCCAATTAAAAGCGCACCATATAAAAACCATGAAATAATACTAAAAGCGGTTTTATGAGCAAGATGTTGAGCAAAGAAGTTATCAATTGTAAAAAAGCCAAAGAGAAGTGCAGCAGTGAGTAACCCAAAACCTGTGATAATTAAATCAAAGAGTACCGATTCCATCACTTGGAATGGTGGAAGTAAGTTAACCCAAATTCGTCTTTTTTGTTTCTTCTTAAGTTCTCTATCTTGAAACCAAAGCAATACGGAATGAATAGTTGCCATCAGTAAAACAGCATAAGCTGATAAAGAGAGGATGATATGAAGATCTAAACCTAAGCTATGTTGTTCAATGACTTGGTTTGGTTGACTAAAAGCATATCCTAAAATTAAACCAATTGCGGCAACAGGAGTACCAATTAAATTTAATGGTAAGATTGGTCGAATTAAACTTAAAATTAAACTAAGTGCTAGCATCAGACCCGAAGTGAATGACATCAGGTTAAATACATCATAATTCACGCCAATTGGTGTCATCATATCTTGATAGAGCACAGTACTATGCAGTAGTAGCCCTAGACCAATCATAATCGAATAACACCAAAGATTTGGAGTACGTTTTGACATCAAACGTATAAACAAATACCAAAAAGAACTGGTATAGGCTACAAGTGCCAAAATTGTGTAAACCAAGGGGAGACTGATCATGTCAAACCTTTTTCAGGGGGTTGAATAATATTCACTATATAAGATGTAAATTCGCTTCGAACTACAGTATCCTATAGCATCTTACGCATAAATTTTCTATTTTAAGAAAGATTTTTTTGCAACTAGCCATTTTAAGCGGATTTCGCAATGTTTGATACCTTAACAGAACGACTCACACAGAGTTTAAGAAATGTTACTGGCTCAGGGCAGCTGACCGAAGACAATATTAAAGATACCTTACGTGAAGTACGTATGGCACTTCTTGAAGCCGATGTGGCATTACCTGTAACTCGTGAATTTATCGCGAAGGTTAAGGAAGAAGCTCTCGGTCAAGAAGTCATGACTCAGCTTTCTCCAGGTCAGGCATTTGTAAAAATTGTCTATGATGAACTCACCAAAATGATGGGTGAGGCAAATGAGACTCTAGATTTAAGCGCAAAGCCACCTGTCGTGGTTTTACTTGCAGGTTTGCAAGGTGCGGGTAAAACAACAACTGCCGCAAAATTAGCGCGTTTTCTGAAAGAGCGTCAAAAGAAAAAAGTAATGACTGTTTCTGCTGACGTCTATCGTCCAGCCGCAATCAAGCAGTTAGAAACAGTATCGAATGAAGTTGGCGTGGGTTTCATTCCATCAGAAGCATCTGAAAAGCCAATTGATATTGTTAATCGTGCGATTGAACAAGCTAAAATCCAGTTTGCTGATGTTTTAATTGTCGATACCGCAGGACGTCTGCATGTCGATGAAGACATGATGGATGAGATTAAAGAATTACACGCTGCAGTTAAGCCAACAGAGACTCTGTTTGTTGTCGATGCGATGACAGGTCAGGATGCTGCTAATACAGCAAAAGCGTTTAACGATGCTCTGGCTTTGACAGGTGTTATCCTCACTAAAACGGATGGTGATGCACGTGGTGGTGCTGCACTTTCTGTTCGTGCGATTACAGGTAAACCGATCAAGTTCTTGGGTATCGGTGAAAAACTAGATGCACTTGAGCCATTCCATCCAGATCGTGTTGCACAACGTATCTTAGGTATGGGTGACGTACTTTCTTTAGTCGAAGAAGTTGAACGCAAAATCGATAAAGAAAAAGCCGAAAAAATGGCGAAGAAATTGCAGAAAGGCGGAACCTTCAACTTTGAAGATATGCTGATGCAATTTGAGCAAATGAGCAAGATGGGCGGTATGATGGGCTTCTTGGATAAGTTGCCTGGCATGAGTAACTCTGGTATTCAAGATGCGATTGCACAAGCGAATCCTGAAAAGCAAGTGAAAAAAATGGAAGCGATTATTCAATCGATGACCATTAAAGAACGCCGTAACCCAGATTTGATGAATCCAAGCCGTAAAAAACGTATTGCTGCGGGTTGTGGTATGGACGTTGCTGAAGTGAATAAATTAATTAAGCAACAAGCTCAAATGGCGAAAATGATGAAGAAATTTGCGAATCCGTCAGGAATGAGCAAAATGTTGAAGTCACTAGGTAATATGCAAAAACAATTTGGTGGCGGTAACATGGGACCTTTATTTGGTAGTAATGAACCAAAAAAATAACCTAAAGCTATCTAGAAAAGGCGCAAATTGCGCCTTTTTTGTTAAATCTTATGTGTGCATCTAAGTATAAATTTAATACAGAAAATCAATATAAAAATAAACTAATAAGGGGCACAATAATTTTAAGTATTTGTTTTATATTTATAAAGTGTTATATATGTCACATAATTCGAACGGTAAGGTATTTATACTACATTGTGAAAATGCAAATCCAGAGCAGCATTGGTATTTATGGTTAGAACAACAATTAAAATCTGAAGGAATTGCCGCTGAACGAATATTCCTTGCGGATTCGAATCACCCAGAAGCTGAAATTTGGCAAACTTGTTTAGAAACACAACTACAAGATTTAAATGAACAGAGTATTGTTGTTGCCCATGGATTGTCTTGTATTGCTGTGGCTCACTTTCTAGCAAAGCGTCTGCAACAAACTCAGTTGAAAGCATGCCTATTTATTGCTGCTTTTAATGAGCCTATACCTAAATTTCCTGAATATGATGAATTTATCAAGCATTCAAATTTTACGAGCGCCGTAATCCGAGCCAATGTTAAAAGACGCCTCGTTTTCTTTTCTACGAACGATCCTATTGTCCCAGTGCCTTTGACTTTTAAATTTTCAAATTTACTGAATGCCCAACTGATTGAAGCTGTTCAGGCAGGGCATTTTCGTATTGAAGATGGATATACGATGTTTCCTCAGTTGTTCCAGATACTTCAAACATTGATTAATGCTGACTTAAGTTGAACGTAATTTTTTAGTCCTTTAAGTAAGAGATCAGATTCAATCAAAGGTCGATGATGTTGCAGAAATTTGGCAAATATCTCCGCATCTCCACCTGTTAAAATGAGGTGTTTAGGTGATTGTTGCATAATTTGATTAATGGTACTAATTAGACCTAGCAAGATACCGTGATGCACAGCATCAACGGTATTGTGTCCTGGTTTCAGATTATCGAATGCAGAGTCAGGAATTTTAATACCTTTGGTATTTTGAATAAGTGAATCTCGTTGCAAATATAAATTTGGCAGAATATAACCGCCTAAATGTTGTAACCCTTCAACTAAATCGATGGTCAGCGCTGTACCACAGCCAATCACACAAAAGTTTTGATCAGGTTTTGAAATTGCTAAGACCTGTAACCAACGATCAATTCCGAGTTGACTTGGAACATCATAACCACAACGAAGCCCTGCATAATTAGCATGTACCTGAGCGAAGATAATTGGAATTTCCAAAATATCGAGGATCATTTGAATACGTTGATTATTTTCTGTATCTAAAACAGATGAAATTCCAACCTGACTTAAATTTTGATGTCTAAAATGTTGAATTAAACCTAATAGCAAATCGGCAGGTGACTGTAAGTGTAATTCTGCAGCATGCTCAAGCACTTGATCATTTTCGGTAATCCAATATTTTAAACGGGTATTACCAATATCCAACCATAGACTTTTCATAAAATGATCATTCCTTAAATTGGTGCGAGGCGTAAACGGCCTTGATAAAAGGGTTGAACATGATCTGTTTTAATTAGTACAGCACCATCATTGGAGATGCCTTGAAAACGCCCTTGAAGCTTACCTTGCGCATGTTCAAACTCAACTTGTTGATTGAGCCATATTGCATGATGGTTAAAGCGTTCAGCTAAATTATAACTGCCATGTTCAAACCATTGAGAAGCCTGTTGAATTGCAGTGTAGAGTTCAGCAATCAGCGTTAAACGATCAGTATGAGTTAAACCAAGCATCGCCAGAGAGGTAATTGGCTGATCCGCATTCTCTACAGGGGGCGTGTTTAAGTTAATGCCTACGCCAACAATCGCTTGATGAGGGGAAAGTGGTTCAACCAGAATACCTCCCCATTTTCCTTGAGCGCTATATAAATCATTTGGCCATTTAATTTGTAAATTTAGACCTTGTAAGCTTGGCATTTGTAGGATATTTAAAGCAACTTCCAGTGCAAGACGACCATCTAAAGCTGTTTTGGTTTGAATCAGTGTGCTTAAATAAATATTACCTTCAGGAGAAGACCATTGCCGTTGGTGCTGACCTCGACCTTGTGTTTGCTGTGCACTGCAAACTAATCCTGAGCTAATGCCTTTTTGTGCAATTTCACGCATATCATCATTTGTCGATGTTGTCGTCGTTTTGAGCAAGACTATTTCAGGAAATTGATTTTTTGCATTAAGTAATTGCTGAAGCTGGCGAGTTGCTAAATCTTCCATTGTTTTATAAGTAGAGTGGTCATGTGTTTATGGAGTTAATCATATATTTGCTGATTGGCGCAATTGCTGGATTTACTGCAGGTTTGTTTGGTGTTGGCGGTGGATTAATTATTGTACCAATTTTATATATTGTCTTTACTCAAATGCATTATGACCCGAATGTGATCATGCATATAGCAGTGGGGACATCTTTAGCTACAATTATTGTAACATCAATTAGTTCTGTGACTGCCCACCATAAAAAAGGTGCTGTCTTGTGGAATGTATTTCGTCATTTAGCACCAGGTTTAGTTTTAGGGTCTTTTTTAGGTGCAGGTGTGGCTGATTTACTCTCTGGGCAGCATTTACAGTTAATTATTGGTGTATTTGCAGTGTGGATGTCGTACAAAATGTTTAGCGCAGCGCATGCTGTTATTGATCCAAATCGCCACTTACCATCTGCACCATTACAGTTTATTGCTGGTGGTGGAATTGGAGTGGCATCTGCGATTTTTGGGATCGGTGGTGGTAGCCTAACGGTACCTTATTTGAACCGTCATGGCGTGGTGATGCAGAAAGCAGTGGCTACTTCAGCGGCGTGTGGACTGCCGATTGCAATTGCTGGTGCAATCGGATTTATGTGGTTTGGTGCAAAAGAGCAAATTAATGTGCCAAATACGATTGGTTATGTTCATATTTATGCTTTTCTTGGTATTAGTGCAATGAGCTTTATTACAGCTAAACTCGGAGCAAAAGTAGCACATCGCTTGTCAGCTGCGATGTTAAAAAAATGTTTTGCAGGCTTATTAGTTGTTGTTGGCTGCTACTTTATTTATAAAGGTTTAATTTAAGTTATCAGCCCATAATGTACTTCAATTGTTGCGATTAAGGTTTCGACCAATAGCAAAACATCATCTTGTTGACGTGCATCGACGAAAAACAGAGGGTAATTAACGCCTTGTGTTGCAAGCCAATCTCGGTACATCGAAAGCGTTCTTTCTGGTTTTCGGTCAATATGAGTAATTGCAATCACAATATTATTGCCAAATGGTTTGAATGCTTCTACATATTGAGCTAGATCGAGTAGTGGATTTTCAGCAGCATGGTCAATCATGACAATCGTACCAATTGCACCTTTACAAATCACAGCCCAAATAAACTCAAAACGTTCTTGTCCAGGCGTCCCGTATAATCCGACTTTGACGCCATCATCTAAAGTAATCTCACCATAATCGATACCGACAGTGGTGAGCATTTTTTCATGCGATTCAATATCAGTATTTAAAGCCTCGGTGCTGAGCACATCAATTTCCGAGAGAGCATTTATCGCCGTGGATTTACCTGACCCCATGGTTCCACCAAAGACAATTTTATATTGTTGTAAAATCATAGAATTATCCTAGGTTAGAAGCCTAAACGGTTACGTAATCGACCAAACAGTTTTTTCATAAAATTTTGTTCAGTCATATTTTGACTATTTTGCGGATGATAATTGGCTTGATGATCTTTGATAATTTTGCCGTAATTTGCACCTAAACTTGCTGCGACAAATTGCTTGACGCGCTGTTCAGGTAATTTTAATTGGCTGGCTACAACTGAAATTTCAGCCCCTTTAGCAAAACAAGCAGCCATACGTAAAATATCTTGGCGCTGAATTTTATTTATCGGTTGTGGCCAAATTTCTAAATAAAAACTTGATGCAGATGGGGGGCAAAGTTCATTAAAATCTTTTGATGCCCAAAGTAAATTCCATAACCATTGTTTTAAATCTTGTTGCGGAGTCTCTGTGATCCAAAGTTGGTCATTTTGTGTGGCGTAGGTGTAATTCAAGCTTGGATCTGTATGTAATGTTTGTAGCATCGGATTTTGCCAAACCCATTCGTTACGAGGGTCTGCAATTGCAATTAAACCATTGTTATCAAATAACTGAATTTTCCCATTTTTAGGATTTAGGATTTCTTGTAGAACTTCCCTGATTTGTTTCCGATGAATTGTAGTATTAGTTGCTTGAGGTGGGGATATTTTCTCTATCGCAGCATTTTTAGATAAGCGCTCATTTAGCCATTGATGTAGAGAGTGAAGATGATTCAATGGTAGATATAGAATATCATCTTCGATTGAACTATTTTTATCTGCATCATTGGCAATTTGTAGAACATTAATATGGTTATTTTTGATTAAGCTTTTGATATTCGGTGAATCAAAAAAGACATGATTGATCATCAAAATATCGAGCTGCGGTTCAGCAATATTGCTCCAATTGACTTGGATATGACTAGGAATAGCAGTTTGTACATGTTCTTTTAATTCATTCAATGTTCTGAGACTGAGCCCAAAAATTGCGATATTAACAGCTTGATGAACACTCATAATGCTACTCATAATTACTGAGCAATTCAGTAAAATTAATAAAAATGTGCTTATATTGGTAAAAATATTATTTTATGTGATTTATATCAATAAATTTTTGGTAAATAAACTAATTTTCAGATATTCGGTTAGCGCAATTTCGTAAGCTTAACTCATTGATCTTAAAGATAAGGAATTTAAATTTTTAATCAAATATTTCCTTAAAATATTGTTTTTATCTTTCGATTGACTTAAAAAGCAATAAAATTGTTAGACAATGATATAGAATTTATGCAGTGAGATCAGTTAAAACAAAAAAGCGCAAATAGCATTGGAATATGCGTATAACAACGATAGCGAGGGGATCATGAATCTCGAAGAGGCTGATAGTCTTTCTGAACAGATTGCAAAATATATTAGTGAACAAATTATTAGTGGTGAGCTGGTTGAGGGAGAGCGTATTCAAGAGCTACGTATTGCGAAAGAATTAGATGTGAGTCGAGGTTCTGTTCGTGAAGCTTTGCTACTACTAGAACGTACTTATTTAATTGAAATTTTCCCACGACGTGGTGCAATTGTTTCTGAAATGTCAGCTCAACAAGTTAAAGCTTTGTTTGATACCAATGTCATGGTACTTGGGCATATTGTGCAACGAATTAGTGAGACTTGGAGAGTTAACGAGGCTGAACAACTACAGACCTTATTAGATCAACTGGTTGAATTTGTACGTGCCGGGGATATTGAAAAATTCTACGATTCGATTTTTAAATATTTAGCAGATCAGCATGATATGGTGGCGAATCCCTATTTAATGCAGTTTTATAAAGAACTGTTGCCTTCGTTACGTCGTAGCTACTTTTTAACCTTAAATACTTCACGTCGTGAATTGCAGGAATCTTTTACCCTGTTTAAGTTAGTGATTGATGCTATTTTGATCCGAAAATCACAACAAGCTGCTTTATTTATGGAAGATTTTTGTCGACACTTACGTAACCTTGTGTTGGAATCTCTGACACGTATGAAACAGATTGAATTGGCTTGGGCTAGACGCTCACGCCGCTAGTTAGGGCAGTATGCGTTTAAGCAGTTTAAAACTTTCAGGCTTTAAATCTTTTGCCGATAGTACTACATTACATTTCAAAGCAAACCGTACTGCGGTGGTTGGACCGAACGGTTGCGGTAAATCAAATGTCATCGATGCTATTCGTTGGGTGATGGGTGAATCCAATGCACGTCAGTTGCGCGGTGGTAGCATGCAGGATGTCATTTTTACCGGGACAGCCAAACGTAAACCTGTCGGGGTTGCCAGTGTCGAACTTCGTTTTGATAATACCTACGGTAAATTAGGTGGGTCTTATAATGCCTATAGCGAACTGGCAGTCCGTCGCCAAGTCACGCGTGAAGGTAAATCTGAATACTTTCTGAATGGCACGCGTTGCCGTCGTCGTGATATCACCGATATTTTCTTGGGGACAGGTCTAGGGCCACGTTCTTATGCGGTGATTGAACAGGGCATGATTAACCGTTTGGTCGATGCCAAGCCTGAAGAAATGCGCGTGTTTATTGAGGAAGCCGCAGGGGTATCTCGTTATCAAGCACGTCGCCGTGAAACCTTACAGCATTTAGAGCATACAGAACAAAATCTAGCACGTTTAGACGATATTGCGGCTGAACTAAAATCTCAACTCCGCAGCTTGAAGCGCCAGTCTGAAGCCGCAATTCAATATAAGACCTTAGAAGGGCAGATTCGAACTTTAAAAATTGAAATCCTTTCGTTCCAAGCTAATCAAAGTCAGAAATTACAGCAAGAATATACTGTTGAAATGACGGCACTGGGTGAAAACTTTAAACTGGTTCGTTCTGAGTCACAGACCATTGAGCACGATCTTGAAGCCACCAGTGCTTTATTCCAGCGCTTAATTCAGCAGTCTTCACCGTTGCAGCATGAATGGCAACAGGCCGAGAAAAAGCTGTCTGAATTAAAAATGACCTTGGAACAAAAACAGAGTTTATTCCAGCAAAACAGCAGTAGTTTGGTTCAACTTGAACAGCAAAAATTACAAACCAAAGAGCGTTTACAATTATCAGAGTTACAGGTCGAAACTTTAACAACTCAATTTGATGAGCAAAACGAAAGCTTACTTGCCTTAGAGCAGCAGACACAAACTGCTGAGCAAAATTTTAGCGATGTTCAAGCCCAACATAAGCAAGCACAGCAGCAATTTGAACAACTGAAAACCCAAGTCGATCAGCAACAACAAAAAAAGTTGCAGATGGCTGCGCAAATTGAACAGCTCGGTAAGAACGTGCTGCGGATTGAGCAGCAAAAGCAGACCCTGCAAACACAAACCACTCAGATTCGTGCTCAGGTTCAGGATGATGAACAGGCGCAGTTAGAACAATTGCAGCAGCAACTGCAACAGGAAATTATTGCATTAGAAACTGCGATTGAGCAATTACAGCAGCATGTTCAGACTAAGCAAGATCAACAACAGTTGCACAAGGCTGATGTACAGAGCCTCAAAACTGAGATTCAGGTTTTATTGGCTGAACAAAAGAACTTAAATCAGCTTGTCGCAAAACAAAGCCCGAAGCATGATCAACATGCAGTTCGATTGATGCAAAGCCTACGTTTAAGCGCTCAAGCTAAAGCGCATGCATGCATTATTGAGAAGTTCTTAGCCAAGTGGTTGCAAGCGCAGTTGATTGAGAATGAGCAAGCCTTTCAAGAAGGTATCGCACGACAGTTAAAATCATTACAACGGCCGCCTGTTCAAGTTGCAGGACTCGCTTGTTTAAGTGATTGGATCGAAGAGCCACAATCTTCGCTTTGGGCTAATGTCGCCGTTGCAGAAGATTTAGCCACAGCTTTGCGATATCAAGTGGATCTCCAGCAAGCACAATCGATTTTAACGCTGGATGGTTATCATGTCGGTGCCGATTGGGTTATTGCGTTGCACTATGATGAAGACAGCCAAATTGCGCAGAGCATGCTCAGTCATCAAGTGCGTTTAGAGGAAATTGAACAGCAACTTGTACAGAAGCAACCGAAACTGCTTGATCTGGAACATCAGTTTTCGCAACAGCAACAGGCTTTACAACAGCAGCAACAGCGCTTGCAGCAACAACAACAAAATCTGAAGCAAAAGCAAAAAGAACTGCAACAGCTGGATGTACAAATTGCCAAACTGCAAAGTACCGCACAGGCCTTTATGTTGCAGCAACAGCAATTGGCAGATCAACTAAAACAGCTTGATCTACAGCTTGAAGAAGATGCCATGCAGCGTGATGATCTGGAGATTGATCTACATGCGCTTGTATTGAAATTAGAAGCCGTGTTGCCGAACTATAAGACGCTACAGTTTCAGGTGGAAAACTTGAATGAGCAGTTGGATGAGCAACAACAGCAGTTGACTCAACAACAACAGCAACGTGAAGCTTTGCGTCGCCAGACCTCGCAAGCCAATCAGCAAATTGAGTTATTGGAAAAAGATATCTCGTTCCTGAAAACACAATATCGTCAAATCATTGAACAAATCGAACAGGCCAAGAAGTTTGCTGATCCGATTCAGCTTGAGCTACCGAATTTAGAGTCGCAATTCCACGAGCAATTCCAGCAAACAGAAAAGCTACAGAAAACATGGAATGAATGGCAGCTTGAACTGAATCAAGTACAAGAGAAACAGCAGCAACTCACAGAACAACGTCATCAAGCTCAACAGAAAGACGAGCAGGTGCGTGAGCAGTTGGAACAAAAGCGTTTAGCATGGCAGGCTGCAAAATCAGATCGTGAACATTATCTGGAACAGTTGAAAGAACTCAATTCGGAAGTTTTATCTGATGTGTCGATAGAAATGAAAGATCATCAGCAGAAACTTGAAAAAGCTCAGCAGCAATTCGAAAAAATTGGTGCAGTGAATTTGGCTGCTTCACAAGAATACGAAGAAGTGTCACAGCGTTTTGATGAGCTGAGTCATCAGATGCAGGATCTACAAAATACCGTTGATCAGCTTAAAGACGCGATGAAAAGCATTGATCAGGAAACGCGTAAGTTATTTATGACTACTTTTGATCAGGTCAATCAAGAACTGCAACTGTTGTTTCCAAAGGTATTTGGTGGTGGTGAAGCGACTTTAAGCCTTGAAGATGATTGGCAGTCTGGAGTGAAACTGATGGCACGTCCACCTGGCAAACGTAATAGTTCTTTGGCACTATTATCTGGTGGTGAAAAGACGTTAACCGCTCTGGCTTTAGTATTTGCTATCTTTAGGTTAAATCCAGCACCTTTCTGCGTATTGGATGAAGTTGATGCACCACTTGATGATGCCAACGTACAGCGGTATTGTAATTTGGTAAAAGAGCTTTCTGAACAAGTGCAATTCATTTACATTACACATAATAAATTGGCGATGACAATGGCAACTGATTTACTGGGAGTGACCATGCCAGAGCCGGGCACATCAAAATTAGTGACTGTCGATTTAGAACAGGCAAAAGAATACGGGTTAGTTGCGGAGTCCTAATATGGAAATGAATACAATAATAGGCATTGTTATCGCCGTTGTGATTATGCTCGTTGGTTTGATCATGATTTTAAGAAAACCAAAACCAGTTGAGCCTTCATTAGAAGCAGATCTTCATGTTAACCCTGAAAGTCAGCAACCTGTGATTCCTCGTCATGTGCGAGATCAACTTCTACAAAGCAATGTCGCCGCTACAGTTGAACGCGTTGAACCAAGTTTTAACACGGCACCGATAGAAGCAAAAACGTCAGTTGAAACAGCTGCTGCGGAAAATATTGTAAAAGCGACTGAAATTGATGTTGTGATTGAACCTGAGCCAGTCGTCGGGTTAACTCCAATTTCAAATGAACAAGAGACAATTCTTGAATCGCAGTCTCAAGACGAAGTTGAAGCGCTTTTAGCAACGTCAGAAAAAGCTGAGGATGAGAAAGCTGAAACAGAGCTCAGCTTAAACCCCAATATTGAAACTGTTGCCATTGAAGAATTCGATGGCGAAAGTAATATTTTAGATGTGCATTTGCATGAACAGCAACGCTATGATGATGAAAGTGCTTTGGCAACAGCAGAGCAAATTATTGCTTTGAATGTTTATCCAAACCCACGCCGTGCTTTGTCTGGTGATAAAGCTCTCAAAGTATTGTTGAAATACGGTCTGCGTTTTGGAGAGATGTCTTGCTTCCATCGTTATGAAAATACCGATGAGCCAAGCCCATTGATGTTCTCTGTATTACGTGTCACAGATAATGGACCTGCTGGTTTTGATTTGGAAAGTTTGTCGGGAGAACAAGTACAGGGATTAGCTTTCTTCCTTGCCTTACCAAATAGTAAAGCTGTGACAGGCTATGACATGATGACCAGTATTGCGGGCTTAATTGCACGTGAAGTTGATGGCAAAGTCTATGATGAAAATAATTTAGAATTTACGCCGCAGTTGAAAGAGCATTGGCGTCATCATGTGATTGATTATCGTCCAAATCAAGCAACCGTCTAATGAATCTTTTATAATAAATTTAGTAAAAATTATAGGGCGGTTTTTCCGCCCTTTTATATGGTGAAATTTAAATGGAACACAACTCAGTTATTGAGCAAATGCGTCAGTTAATTCAACTGATTGCAAAACATAATCATGCTTATTATGTGATGGATCAACCTTCCATTTCAGATAGTGAATATGACCATTTATTTCATCAGCTGAAAGCTTTAGAACAACAATATCCAGACTGTATTCAAGCGGATACCCCGACCAATAAAGTGGGTGGTCAAGCTTTGTCAAAATTTGAAAGTGTCACTCATGCAGTGCCAATGTTGTCATTAGGCAATGTTTTTAATCAGGAAGACCTGTTTGCTTTTGCCCGTCGTATTGATGAACGTTTACCGAACCAGAAGGTCCAGTATGAAGTAGAGCTGAAACTGGATGGTTTAGCGATTTCACTGTGGTATGAAAATGGTGTGTTGGTTCGTGGTGTCACTCGTGGCGATGGCGAAACAGGCGAAGATATTACCCAGAATGTCAAAACCATTCGCAACTTGCCAAAAGTTTTATCGAGTCAGCATCAAGCGATTCCAGATTTCTTGGAAGTGCGTGGCGAAGTGTTGATGCCGAAGCAAGGCTTTGAAAAACTGAATGCTGATCAGGAAGCCAAAGGTGATAAGACCTTTGCTAATCCGCGGAATGCGGCAGCGGGTAGTTTAAGACAGCTTGATCCAAACATTGCAGCCTCACGTCCTTTGGCGTTCTATGCTTACGGTATTGCTCAGTGTCAGCCAAATCATGGTCTTGAGACTATGCATGACAGCCTGCACTGGTTAACCAAATTTGGTTTTGAAATCGCGGAACGTCAATTTCTCTGTGCCTCGATTGAGGAGGTACAGCAACGCTATGAACAAATCCAACAAGAACGTCCAGATCTTAAAGTTGAAATTGATGGTATGGTCATTAAGGTGGACAGCCTTAAACAGCAACAACAATTGGGCTTTTTAAGTCGTGAACCGCGTTGGGCAACAGCTTATAAATTCCCAGCACAGGCTGCGCTCACTAAAGTCGAAAATATTGACTGGCAAGTGGGACGTACTGGAACACTTACCCCAGTTGCACGTTTAGCTCCTGTGTTTGTGGGAGGCGTTACCGTATCCAATGTGACTCTACATAATATTGGTGAAATTCATCGTTTAGATGTGCGTGTAGGCGATACTGTCAGCGTCTATCGTACTGGCGATGTGATTCCAAAAGTTGAGAAAGTCTGGGCGGAGTTTCGTCCTGCGGATGCGGAGATCGTCCATCTCCCGACGAATTGTCCAGTCTGTGAATCACCAGTGGTGATGCCAGAAGGTGAGGCATTGGCACGTTGTTCGGGTGGCTTATATTGTGCAGCGCAACGGATTGAAGCCATTCGTCACTTTGTTTCGCGTAAAGCCTTGGATATTGAAGGCTTAGGTGATCGTTGGGTAGAGTCGTTATTACATCTCGATTTACTTAAAGATGTCGCTGATATTTATCATTTGCATGAACATCGTGACACCTTATTGACCATCGAGAAAATGGGTGAGAAATCTGTTCAAAATCTGATTGATGCCATCGAAGCCAGTAAGAAAACCACCTTGGCACGTTTTATTTATGGCTTAGGTATTCGTGGTGTAGGTGAAACCACGGCCCGCATGTTAGCCAATACTTTCCAAACTTTGGATGCTTTGAAAGCAGCCGATGTTGAAGCACTTAAGAAAACGCCAGATGTCGGTGATATTACAGCAGAGTGGATTGCTGACTTTTTCCAAGCACCACATAACATTGAAGTACTCGATCGTTTATTGGCAGCAGGAATTCATTGGGATGCACCGACTGCACCAACACGTCAACCATTGAATGGTGAAAGCTGGGTGGTAACAGGCACACTTGAAACTATGGGGCGTGATGAGGCGACACAGAAGTTACAAGCTTTGGGTGCGCGTGTCAGTGGTAGTGTGTCCAGTAAAACCAAATGTGTCGTTGCAGGTGAAAAAGCAGGAAGCAAATTGGATAAAGCACAAAAATTAGAAATTCGAGTAATGAATGAACAAGAGTTTTTAGACTTTTTGGCGCAATATCCAGTGTGATGAAATCAATAGTGTGGACTTCTGGATGAATTTTTACATCAGAAGTTCACAGATTTGATATTTAGCTTCATCTGTTAGCTGATGAGACAAAATACCTTCTATAGTAAAAATGATGATTTGAGTGGTTGCATCTATTTTTGCTGCAGATAAGCCCATTTTTTGCAATTCTATACACAATAGACTTTCG
Source organism: Acinetobacter sp. AG1 (assembly GCF_001005525.1). NCBI lineage: Bacteria > Pseudomonadati > Pseudomonadota > Gammaproteobacteria > Moraxellales > Moraxellaceae > Acinetobacter > Acinetobacter sp. AG1. The sequence continues at coordinate 138,850 of NZ_LBMZ01000123.1, forward strand.
ACAATTTTATGAAAGTTTTCATGTAATACTCGAATTTCCTCAGAATAATTTAAACGGTTATGTACCGTCGTAATCAGGTGTTTGACACTTTCCAGTTGTTGAATGACCCACAATAAGCGCTGAGTATGGTTAGCAAAAGATTGATTGTGATATTCATTTAGGCGCTCAATCAGTTCTGAACTAAGAACTTGTGTTAACACTTCATCTTTATCTTTAAAGTACCAATAAATCGTATTGGGAGTAATCTTTGCTGTTGCCGCTAATTTGGACATCGATGTTGCATCGTAGCCAATCTCAAGAAATAACATCCGTGCAGCGGCAATAATTTCTGCTTTCTTCTCATCCGTGTTTTGAATAATACGTTTATTGCGCGCCATTGTGTGGACTCAAAATATTTCAGAACTGATTTTACAGCGATTCGATCATTTTTAAAAATTTGCAAATAATTTTATTCTTATCTTGAATAGTATTTAAGATTTGCGTATATTTCTTGAACGGTATTTAAGATAAGTTTGGAAATAAGTTAATGGGAACATTTCAAGATGTGCTTGATCAAAGTGTAGAGGCAAGCTTTTATTCAACTAATGGCAATAAATGTGCTGCAAAAATATATTATCCAAATGTCCAGACTGCACAAAAACATCCAGTCATTTTGATGGTGCATGGTTGGGGTGGAACACAAGATTTATTGACTTTGCCTTTTGTTCGAGCATTTATGCAAATCGATTACGCCGTCATGACTTTTGATTACTCGACTTGGGGTAAAAGTGAGGGGATGCCTCGAAATCAAATTTCCCCGTGGCTACGTGTTCGTGAAGCGGAGCAAGCGATTCAATATTTACAGAATTTAGAAAAGATTGATGCAGATAAAATCGTGGTTTGGGGGACTTCTTTTGGTGGTGGGCATGCGATTGATCTCGCAGCAAAATATCCTCATCTCTTAGGTGCAATTGCCCATGTTCCAATGTTAGATGGAGTGCAAGCCGTTCTTGCCAATCCTGTTAAAGATATGTTGAAAATTGGCTTAAAAGTGGTTCAGGATTATTTACCATTTCAGTCAAGGACTTATATCCCTGTGATCGCACCCGAACATCAATTTGCCACGATGAATCGTGATCAGGCTTATGCGTTTTTTATGAAAAATTATAATGATGCAGGAAAGTCTATTGATGATTATGATAACCGTGTCACTGCACGTTCAGTGCTGACAATTGGCATGTATCGACCGATTCGCCATTTAAAAACCATTAAAATACCGACTTTATTGATTGGTGCGACTCGAGATTCTGTTGCACCTTTTGATCCCGAGAAAATCAACAAAATAAATAATCCATATATTGAATATCAGTTATTGGATGCGAATCATTTTGAGCCATATTTTGAACCAATTTTTCAACAAAATATCGAGTATCAACTTGAGTTCTTAAAGAAATTAATCTGCTGTTAAATATCACTGATCCTAAAGACTATAAGAACCGTTCAAGCGATTAAACTTGAACGGTTCTTGGTTTTAAGCACGTTTTTTAACAATGCCATCATCAAGTAACTGCTGGAAATGCTCACAGACACTTTCCCGAATATCACGATATTGAATACCTAGCTCATTCACACTACGCTTTGAATTAAAGTAGATTGGATAACCCATATTGAGTTTTACAAATTGGCGTGAATGACCAAATACGGGTGCAACTAAAGAAAAAGCTGTTTTAGGTACAGTGAAATGTGGGAATGGGTATCTATAACCGAATTTTTGCGTTAAGGCTTTGCCCATGTCGAGCAGACTTAATGTTCCACCACAAATGATATAGCGACCTTGTGCTTTAGGATTTAGTGCCGCAGCAACATGCGCATCTGCAACATCACGGACATCTACGATTCCATTCCACATCGGCGGCACACCAAATAAGGTCGTACCATTACCGAATTGTTGTAATACTTCGATACTGCCTGATTGACTGGCATCAGTGAGTGATGGCCCCATTACTAACGCTGGGTTAATACAGACTAGGCTCCAACGATTTTGTTGCTCGGCCATTTCCCAAGCTTTACGTTCAGCCGCGACTTTTGAATATGGATAGGGTTGGTGCGTTTCACTACTAGTATTGTTCCAGTGACTTTCATCAAACTCGTTATTTGCTGTACTTTGGATCTCAATCGCATCGCCATAGGTTGATGCAATACTTGAAGTGAGAACCACACGTTTGACTGATTCTGTACGATTTACACTATCTAAGACATTTTCTGTGCCTTTAACTGCAGGTTCAATAATGTCTTTGACGGCATCTTTATAGTTAGTAACCACAAAAGGTGATGCAGTATGAATAACAACTTCACAACCTTGCATAGCTTCATCAAAGGAATTTGGTTCGAGTAAATCTGCTTGGTAAAACTGGATTTGTCCTGATGATTTATCTGCTAGATCATACAGGTGCTGAATTTTATTTTTCTTAGATGGATCTCGAACCGTGGCATGTACGTTGTAACCCTGCTTCAGCAGTCGTTCAATAATCCAGCCTGCAATATAACCCGTAGCACCAGTGACCAAGATTGGCTTACTTTTATCCATTGTTATTTCCGCATTATGTTTTTGTGATTGCTGTTATTTACCGAATTTTGTTCAAACAAACAACAGCCGAGCTGTCATTTTTTATGATTTTTTGATCAAAATATATTCGGAATAAGAAGCATTGCTAATCGTTACAAAAAATCAAACAAATGATTTTCAATAAGATTATCTATTTTAAAAGGTTAAAATGATATGCAAATGCTTCTTTTATTTAGATAAATTAGGCGAATTAAAACTGTAAATGCGTATGTTTCTCATTTTAATTTTATAAAAATCATAAACTTACACAATTTAATTTTGCAAATATGATTTAAGTTCACCATAATATTATTATTCGATAGGAGTAAGTATTATGCGTGGCAATCCAGAAGTCATCGACTATTTAAATATGCTCATTGGCGGTGAATTGGCTGCTCGTGATCAATATTTAATTCATTCAAGAATGTACGAAGATTGGGGCTTAAGTAAAATTTACGAGCGTATTGATCATGAAATGCAAGAAGAAGCTTCACATGCTGATTCAATCATTCGCCGTGTTTTATTTTTGGGTGCTCAACCTAATATGAATCGTGAAGACATCAATGTGGGTACAGATGTCGTAAGTTGTTTAAAAGCTGATTTAGCACTTGAATATCATGTGCGTGAAAAACTAGCGACAGGCATTAAGCTTTGTGAAGATAAAGGTGATTACATTAGTCGTGATATGTTGCGTCAGCAGCTTTCGGACACAGAAGAAGATCATACGTATTGGTTAGAAAAACAATTGCGTTTAATTGAATTAATTGGTTTACAAAATTATATTCAATCGCAGATCTAGTCAAAAATGAGAAAGCCAACTGAGAAGTTGGCTTTCTATTTGGATGAAAAATTCTAATTCTAGAACTTAATCTGGCTGTTTAATATTCGAATCTAGATTCCATGCCTGAGTGAGGATTGCCAAAATTTTATCTGTTTGTCTCTTGGAAAACAGTGAGAGTCTAAGTTGGCTTAATTTATGGCGATTTTCATCCTGTGAAAAATAAATATTAGTTCGGTAATGCCAAAATTTTTGAAAATCTTGACCTAATAGCTTACGCTGCCATTCATACTTTTTAAATACATATGGGTCTATTATTAAATAAGATTTTTGATGTAATTCATTTATTTTTATAGTGCGTGTTTTAAATAACATTCTCAGAGAAATACGTTTGTTGGTAATGATTAAGCGATTCGTCAAAAAAACTGGCAGAAAAAATAAGAGCCATAAGAAAACAGGATCTTTAAATAAAAATAGGCAAATCGGCGTTCCAATGATGATATATATAAGACTCGATAAAGAGCTAAACGGTATAGTTTTTATTAATAAACTTTCATCTTGTTCTAACTGCAATTTTATTCCCCTTAAAATTCAATATGACTTAATTCAAATTTATTTATTCTGAGCATCTTTTAAATCTTTTAATACTTGATCCGCATGCGTTTGCGTATTCACACTCGTGTAGTGATACATAATTGCACCTTGAGGATTAATCAAGAAACTCTCACGTTTGGCAATTTTTGTAATCCCGAGGTTTCTAACAATTCCAAATTTTCCAGCAAGTTCGCCTTTTTCATCTGCCAAGATTGGGAACGGTAAACCGAGCTTTTGTGAAAATTTTTGGTGTGATGCAACATCATCTAAGCTAACACCTAAAACTACTGCATTCGACTTTAAGAATTGAGGATAAAGTGATTTAAATTGATTCGCTTCTTGAGTACATCCCGCAGTGTCATCTTTAGGGTAGAAATAAAGTACAATCCACTTGCCTTTATATTGGTTCAAAGTGTGCCATTTGCCACTTTGATCTTGCAGTTTAAAATCTGGTGCAGACTGTCCCACCCATTCTTTTTGAGCTGTATTTTGCTTAGAAAAAATAGAAGTTTGTGCTGTACCAAGGCTAGGGATACCAAGTAAAAAAAACGAACTGCATAAAATAATAACTTTGGACTTTATCGTATTCATCATGTTGATCTCAAAGTGTAATAAACTCTACTTTAGCAAATTTCGAAATCATATGGTTTAGAAAATTCTTTAAAGAATTTTGATCCGTTTTATGGCGTCTTTTGAGCAAAGCATAATGAAAGGGATTGATTAGGAAAATAATGACTCGTATAAATCGGAGAGTATACTGTATTCAAGTTTTTGGAATTGAGCAAACGCGTGACTTATAGGATTCTACTCATCACGGGATGGGGCGGTGGTGCCGAATTATTAAAGCCCTTACATGAGGCTTTAGAACAAAAGGGACATAATGTTGAACGGCTTAATATCTTTAATGCGCTAAATGATGACATCTTGCAACAGCAAGTTGAACTCGCAGTGAAATTTGATGTGATTGTGGGATGGTCGCTTGGTGGACAATTGGCAACATTACTGGTCGATCAAATCCAACATCAATATGCTGAACAGAAAGTTTTAATCACTTTAGCGTCGAATCCCTGTTTTGTTGCCCAAGCAGATTGGACGACTGCAATGCCTGTTGAAACCTTTATGCAGTTTAAACACTCCTTTGAACAGGACGCGATTAGTACTTTAAAGCGTTTTGGTTTGTTGGTCTGTCAAGGTGCAAGTTCGGCAAAAAAAGACTTCGTAGCCATGCAAAAATTGATTCGTCCACAACCGATTGCATTGCTTAGACAAGGGTTAAAGTTGCTGGAGCAATTAAATCTGGTTGAGTTTTATGAAAACTATCAGGGTAAACAGTTGCATGTCTTTGCAGAGCATGATGCTTTAGTTCCTTACCAAGTTATCCAAAAAACTGAATATTTAGCTACAAAAAATTCATCTATCGTTTCTGTTGAGGGTGCTTCACATGGTTTTCCATGCTTTATGGTGGAGCAGACTGTGCAAATAATTGAAGATTTTATTCAGTAGACGGTTTAATCTTGCTTGAATTGAGAGTTCTCGCAATTTATTTTAGATTTTGACAAGTTTAAGATTGTGCATACAAATTTTAAATCTGTTAGGGCGGAGTCGTGCTGAGTGTTAATTTAATTTCAGGATAAGCTTTCAGCTAGACTTACTTTGGTTTCGCCCAAAGTAAGCAAAGGCACTTGTTAAGCTGATGGTACATCCTTGATACCACAGCTTAACAGGCGGCATCCATGCCGCCTCCATTATCGTAGGTACTGCCATGAATTTAATTGGCTTAGGATGAAGAGTAAATAACGGATGACAGACCCATTTGATTTAGAACATATATGGCATCCCTATACTTCCATGTTAAATCCATTGCCAACCTTTAAAGTCAAACGTGCTTATGGCGCAACCATTGAATTAGAAGATGGGCGAACTTTGGTTGATGGCATGTCGTCATGGTGGTGTGCGATTCATGGCTATAACCACCCTGAACTAAACCAAGCGGTTACAGATCAATTGCAGAACATGGCGCATATCATGTTTGGCGGTCTGACCCATGAACCTGCGATTGAATTAGGCAAACTATTATTAAAAATTACGCCACCGAGTTTGGATAAGATTTTCTATGCTGACTCAGGCTCGGTTTCAGTAGAAGTGGCTTTAAAAATGGCAGTGCAATACTGGACAGCACTGAATCAACCAGCGAAAACCAACTTTATTACCACGCGTTCTGGCTATCATGGCGATACCTGGAATGCGATGTCTGTCTGTGACCCAGTCACAGGAATGCATCAAATTTTTGGTATAAGTTTACCGAATCGAATTTTTGTACCCGCGCCACAAAGCCGTTTTGATGGCGAATGGAATCCGCAAGATATTGAGCAACTCAAACAGCAGATTGAACAACATCATCACAGTATTGCCGCACTGATTATCGAGCCGATTGTACAAGGTGCGGGAGGGATGCGTTTTTATCATCCTGAATATTTACGTCAGGCCAAAGCTTTATGTGAGCAATACAATTTATTGCTGATCTTTGATGAGATTGCAACGGGTTTTGGACGTACAGGCAAAATGTTTGCATGGGAACACGCGCAGGTCGAACCCGATATTATGTGTATTGGTAAGGGCTTAACAGGTGGTTATATGACACTGTCTGCGACCTTGACCACCAAGCAAGTGGCTGAAAGCATTAGTCGTGGTGAAGCAGGCGTATTTATGCATGGCCCAACCTTTATGGCGAATCCACTGGCTTGTGCGGTTGCTTTAAGAAGCACCCAATTATTGGTAGAACAGGATTGGCAAGCCAATATTCAACGAATTGAAAAGATTCTGGCTGAACAATTAACCGATTTAGCACAGCTTGATCATGTTGCGGATGTACGGGTTTTAGGGGCGATTGGGGTGGTGGAGTTAACCACCAATATTGATATGAAAACCTTACAGCAACAGTTTGTTGAACGGGGGATTTGGGTACGACCATTTGGAAAATTGGTCTACGTGATGCCGCCGTATGTGATTAGCGATGATGAACTCCATTATTTATTAACACAGATGAGTGAAGTGGTAAAAAATATGCAAGGAGTAAATGCCAATGTCCTTGCTTGATCATTATGCCGAGCAGCTTGACTTACTTAAGCAACAGGGTAATTTCCGTCAATTCACTGCAAATCAGCAATCTGGACGATGGATTACCATTCAAGATCGAAGCATGTTGAATCTAGCATCCAATGATTATTTAGGCTTGGCCGCTGATTTAAGTTTAAGAGAAGAATTTCTGGATACGCTAAAAATTGAACGAGCGCTCTTTAGTTCATCTTCTTCACGCTTGCTCACCGGTAATTTTGCAGAATATGAACAATTTGAAAATAGCCTAAGCAAAGCCTTTGGTCGTGCTGCCTTACTCTTTAATAGCGGCTACCATATGAATATCGGTATTTTACCAGCCTTGTGTGATAGCAAAACCATGATTCTGGCCGATAAACTGGTACATGCTAGTATCATTGATGGCATTCGACTTTCGACTACTCAATATGTACGTTATCGTCATAATGATTTGCAGCATCTGGAACAGTTATTGCAAAAGTATCATCATGATGAGCAAATTCAACGTATTATTGTGGTGACTGAAAGTATTTTTAGTATGGATGGCGACGAGACTGATTTAGCAGCCTTGGCGCAGTTAAAGCAACGCTTTGCCAAAACCATGTTGTATGTCGATGAAGCACATGCGATTGGTGTCAGGGGCGAGCAAGGTCTGGGTTGTGCTGAACAATATGGCGTATTGGATCAGATTGACTTTTTGGTTGGAACCTTTGGCAAAGCAATTGCCTCGGTAGGCGGCTATATCATTTGTGACTCGATTATCCGTGACTATCTCATCAATAAGATGCGTCCATTGATTTTTAGTACCGCATTGCCACCGATTTCGATGGCATGGTCAGATTTTATTTTTAACAAAGTGTTGAGCATGCAGCAACAGCGTCAGCACTTGGCCGAGAACAGTCAGTATTTACAGCAAGCGGTAATTGCAAAAGGTTTTTCAAGCCCATCCAGCAGTCATATCATTCCAATTATCTTGGGTGAAAGCCAAGCGGCGATTGAAAAAGCACGCTATGTACAACAACAAGGGTTTTATGCCATGCCAGTACGCCCACCAACAGTGCCACAGAATAGTTCACGCTTACGTATTTCATTAACCTCTTTGGTGCAAAAAAATGAATTGGAACAATTGGTGGAGTGTTTGTGAGCATCAATAAAGCACTGGTTGCGCAACGGTTTGCCAAAGCAGGGCAAAGCTATGTTGAGCATGCTGTGGTACAGAAACAGATTAGTGTACAGTTATTTGAATACCTTAAAGTGTATTGTCCGCAGAACTTAGCCTCTGTGCTTGAGATTGGCTGTGGTTCGGGCAATCTCACCCACTTACTCCAATCCCACTTTCAAATTGAGCAACTGTTTTTAAATGATTTATATGTAGATGTGGATCAGCATTTTCTCAATTTTAAACATGTAAATTGGCTGATCGGAGATATTGAGCAACTGAATTTACCGCAGTCCTTAGATGCAGTGATTTCTAGTTCAGCATTACAGTGGATGACTGATCTACCTACGTTATTGCACCGAATTCATGATGCTTTAAAACCCAATGCATATTTCGGTTTTTCTACTTTTGGGTCAGATAATCTAACTGAAATTAAGCAGTTGACAGGACAAGGCTTAAATTATATTGATTTACAATCTTTAAAACGACAGCTTGAGCAGCAGAACTTTGAAGTGCTGTTCATTGAGCAAGAAGTGAAGCAGATTTATTTTGATCATCCAAAATCGGTATTGCAGCATTTAAAAGCGACAGGCGTGACAGCAACAGCTAAATCACATCGTTGGACCAAGCAATCCTTGCAGCAGTTTTATTCAGATTATCAACAGTTTCAGGATGAGCAGGGTTTTCTTCTGACTTATCATCCAATTTATGTGATTGCACGGAGAATAGTATGAATGCAGCAATTTATTTTGTCAGCGGTATTGATACTGAAATTGGTAAAACTTATGCCACAGGTTATCTCGCCAAACTTTGGACCGAACAAGGGCAGCGTGTTATTACCCAAAAGTTAGTTCAAACAGGTAATGTAGATGTTTCGGAAGATATTGAAAAACACCGTGAAATTATGGGTAGTGGCTGGTTTCAGGAAGACCATGACAAACTGACCATGCCTGAAATTTTTACTTATCCAGCTTCACCACATTTGGCAACGCGTTTAGATGAGCGAGATTTAGATTTTGCCAAGATTGAAGCTGCGACTAAACAACTTGCCCAGCGTTTTGATGTGGTGTTGTTAGAAGGTGCGGGTGGTTTGATGGTGCCTTTAACCACAGAGTTGTTAACCATTGATTATATTGCTCAGCATCAATTTCCTGTGATTTTAGTGACTTCTGGGCGTTTGGGAAGTATTAACCATACTTTGTTGAGTTTAGAGGCTTTAAAGCAGCGTGGTTTGAGTTTGCATACTTTGGTGTATAACTTAAAGGATGAGTCGAAAGATCCACTTATTTCGAAAGATACCGCAGATTATTTAAAAGCTTATTTGGCAAAGCATTTTCCTGATGCTCAATGGATTGAGTTGGAAAAGTTTAATTAAATTAAGCTTTGATTAGAAAAAAATAGTAACTCTTCACGGAATCTCACCGAGTTCAAGCTAAAGTTAGGGATAAACCTGCGGTTTGCCCTACTTTGGTTTCGCCCAAAGTAGGCAAAGGCATTGTCATCCACAAAACCTGTTCTCTTTCTGTTCTTGTTTTTATTATTTCGCAGAAACAATATATTGCAAAATTCACGCAGGTTGTGGATGACGTTTCCGAGTATCATATTTCATGTGAGAGTTTCGATTGTATAAAAGCAAGGTCAAGAATGAACAAGAATAAGAAATTAGCTTTATCCATTTTATGTGGGTTCTTCATAACAGTTTCAGTATCTCACGCTGCCGTACCAACAGATAAAACCATCATCAGTTGGATCACCAACTTACAAGATTCAAATGCCAATCCACCGCAAGCGATTCAGATCGATTCTACCGAAGCAGTGAAATTGATCTCGGGAGAAAAAGCTTATCTATCGGGTGTGAGTTTTGAAAATGCAGGACGTAATTTTTGGGCTGGTTATGTATTAACTCGTCCAAAATTAAAACAATCTCGAATTTTAAAGGAGTTTGGTGGTCAATCGAATAGCTTTAAAGAGCATCCAACCGTTTATAAAGGCAAACCGATTCAACTGATCGAAATTGAAAGTGCTGGCTCAGGACAAGGTACAGTCGAATCGAGTAAAAGCTTGGTTTATTTCAACCAATGGAGTACTAAGCTGATTACTGAAGTGGAAGAATCTTCTTATAACGGTCGCTATGATGAAAAGCTAGGAGAAGAAGATTGTCGTACTGGTCGAGATAATTCGGGTTATTTAAATGTCATGCCTTATTCGCCTTATGTGATTCGAACTACAGTAACCGGAGATGCATGTAATAACAAACCACAAGGCTATAAGGTAAGCAGTAAACTGATTCCAATTGTAATTAATGAAATAAAATAGATAAAACAAGAGTATGTTTTGATTGCTTGTTAAATTTTTTAGAAGAAATAATGATTTGATAAAAATACTGAATTATTAAATAGTTAAAGTAAGTTTATTTATAAAGTTGAATACAATCTAAAAGTCGAGTATTTATTAAAAAACAATAATGTGAGCCGTGAGTTGAAGTCAATATTTTTTAGGGTTGCATTGGTATCAACTATTGTTGCTGCGATGCCGATTGGATTTGCAAAAACACCTGCTCAAGCGGAAAAAGTACTTCGTGTTGCTTTCCCTGCACCTGATGATGGTTTTGATATGGTCAAAACCTTTAATTTCTACAGCGGCAATGTTGCTGATGTGATTTTCGAACGCTTAGTTCAATATGATTATTTAGCAAATCCAGTGAAATTAGTTCCTGCAACTGCTCAGAGCTTACCGATTATTGAAAAAAATGGGCAAGTTTATACTTTTAAAATAAAGTCAGGCATTTACTTTACCGATGATCCAGCCTTCAAAGGAAAGCGTCGGGAGTTGGTTGCAGAAGACTATGTTTACTCGATTAAGCGCATTTTAGACCCTAAAAATCATGCGCCTTCTTTTTCTTTTATTGATAATAAATTGGTCGGAGCGAATACCCTCGTTGAGCAAGCCAATAAAACAGGTCGCTTTGACTATGATGCTAAGATTGAAGGTGTAAAAGCCTTAGATAAATATACAATTCAATTCAAATTGACCCAACCTGATTATAATTTTCCTTATATTCTTGCCTATAGCACATTTGGAGCGACGGCTAGAGAAGTAGTTGAATATTATAAAGATCAGTTAGGCATGCATCCTGTTGGAACAGGACCTTATATGCTGAGTCGATATGTCCCACGTAGCAAGATTGAACTGATTGCCAATCCAGATTATCGAGGTTTTGTTTGGAATTTTAAATCGACAGGTACAGCATGGGATAACCAACTCGTCAAGCAAATGAGTGGTACGCGTATGCCGCAAATTGGCAAAGTGAATATTAGTATTATTGAAGAAGAACAATCACGCTGGTTAGCATTTCAATCGAAACAATTGGATTTCGATACTTTAACTTCAAGCGCTATCCCTAAAGCGTTAGATCAAAACAATCAATTGAATGCTGCGATGCAACAAAAAGGGATTCGCCTTTATGCCAACAAAGAGGCAGAAGTCACTTATACCATGTTCAATATGCGTGATCGTGTCGTTGGCGGAAATAGCTTAGATAAGGTCGCGTTAAGACGTGCAATTGCGATGTCTTTTAATCTGAATGAATATATTCGAATTCTAAGAAAAGGGCAGGCTGTTCGGGCTGAAATGTTAGTGCCTGCAGGTGTGAATGGACATAACTCGAATTATCGCAGTAGTGTTGGTTATAACCCTGTTTTAGCCAATAAATTGCTTGATCATTTTGGCTATAAAAAAGGAATGGATGGCTATCGTCGTTTTCCAAATGGTAAGGCTTTAACTCTAAAAATCAATACGGAAAGTGGCTCTTCTTCAGTAATGTATTCTGAACTTTGGAAGAAAAATTTAGATGCGATAGGGATACGAGCTGAGTTTAAAGTGAGTAATTTTGCCGATAACTTAAAAGCAGCAACTCAGTGTCAATATATGATGTGGAGTGGTGCATGGCATGCAGACTATCCTGAGGGCGAAAATTTTACTCAGTTATTGTACGGCGCAAATATTGGTCGTGGAAATCAATCATGCTATAAATCGGCTGCTTATGATGGCTTATATCAGCAAGCGATGAAATTAGCGCCTGACCAACGCATGCCATTCTATGGAAAAATGAGTCGACAAGTTGAAGCTGATAATCCTTGGATTTTGCAAGATACACGCATTAGAAACTGGGTGATTCAACCAGAGGTGCAGGGATTTAAAGCGCATCCCATTATGAATACCAATTGGCAATATTTAGATATTGTACCCTCACAGCAAAATAAATAACGAGTTCAGGATGAAGCAAAATTTTAAATATTCGATGCCAAGTCATGTTCTAGCTCTGGTATTGGGCACAACATTAAGTTTAGGTGCATCTTATACACAAGCAAAAAGCCCAGCTAATCCGAATAAAGTGTTACGTTATGCTTTTCCTGTGGCTGAGACTGGATTTGATCCTGTTGCTATACAAGATTTATATTCAGCGCATATTTTGTATTCAGTGTTTGAAACGTTATATACGTATGACTATTTAGCTTCACCCGCAAAACTCGTTCCAAATACGGCGGTGGCTTTACCAGAAGTAAGTGCCGATGGTTTGACTTATACCATTCGAATAAAAAAAGGAATTTATTTCACTCCCGACCCTGTATTTAAAGGTAAAGCGAGAGAATTAACCGCAGCAGACTATGCCTATTCTTTTAAACGATTGCTTGATCCAAATTTACATTCACCCAGCAGTTGGTTATTTGAGGGACGTATCTCAGGAATGGATAGCGCCATCCAGCAAGCGGCTAAAAATGGAAAATTTAACTATGATCAGTCAATCATTGGCTTGCAAACACCTGATCGTTATACCTTGGTAATTCGATTAAAAGAGCCAAATTATAATTTTCCAATGTTACTTGCACATCAGCCAACGGGGGCAGTCGCGCGTGAAGTGATTGAACATTATCGTGATAAAGCAGGCTATGCGATGGGACATCCTGTGGGGACAGGTCCTTATGTTCTCGCACAATGGACACCAGGTTCGCGGATTATTTTGAAAGCAAATTCTGATTATCGCGGTTATACATGGAATTTTAAAGCGACCAATCCTGAAGATCAGAAAATCGTACAGCAAATGCAAGGCAAAAAAATGCCGCAGATTGGTGTGGTCGATATTCAGGTGATTGAAGAATCACAGTCAGGATGGTTATCTTTCCAAAAAGATGGGCTAGATATATTTACTTTAGATGGTGAATTACCTGCACAAGCTTTAAAAGACGGTCAGTTGAAGCCAGAGTTGGCAAAAAAAGGGATTCAACTTTCACGTATTGCTGACCCTTCAATTGATTATTTGTATTGGAATATACAAAACCCTGTGGTCGGTGGCGTGAGTAAAGAGAAAATTGCTTTGCGCCGTGCAATGGCAATGGCAATTTCCAAAGAGAAATTTATCAGCATTTTAGCCAAAGGGAACGCCAAAAAGTTAGAATCGCCGATTCCTTATGGTGTCGCGGGGCATGATCACACTTATAAAAGCAGCATTCCGTATTCCGTCAAAGCAGCAAATCTATTACTTGATCGTTATAACTACACAGTGGGTAAAGATGGTTGGCGGATGCTACCGAATGGCAAGCCATTGGTGATTGAGTTTATGCCATCGAGTAGCAGTGCGCGAAGCATGCAGATGGCTGAACTCCTAAAGAAAGAATTAGCCAATATTAAAGTCAATATGGTTTCTAAACCTGTGCCTTTTGCAGAAGGTTTAAAGGCTGAAAAACAATGTAAAACCATGTTTAAAGCTTCTGCTTGGATTGCAGATTATCCTGATGCAGACAATTTTGTACAGTTGTTTTATGGCAACAATATTCATGCCACCAACCATACTTGTTTTAAATTGCCAGAATATGATCGTTTATATGAACAGTCATTAAAACTCGCTGATGGCCCTGAACGTGATTTGCTCTATCGCAAAATGTCACGATTGCTCGAGTTTTATGCCCCTGTACAATTCATGTCGACTCGTTACCGTACTGTCGTGGCACAACCTCGAGTGATTGGCTATAAAAAACACCCAATTCTGCCCGCAGAGTGGATGTACATCGATATTCAACAAAACAAACCATAGTGTCGAAAGAAGGTTCGTGAGAAACCTAAACAATATATGAATGAAATTAAATTGGAGAGAAATAATAATGGCGAAGAACATGTTGAAACAATCGACGCTGGGTCTGTTATCTATGGTAATGACAGGGATGAGCCAAGGTGTATGGGCAGAGAATACAAATGCGACTCTACCTCTTTTCAAACTGAATGATAGTGCAGAATGGTGTGATGCTAATTTACAAAAGTTACAACAGCGTATTTCTCAATTAGAAAAACAATCTATTCAACCACAATCTACAGCTGCACCTATTCTAGCTGAATGGGATCAATTGATGGCGAGTTTTGAAGACTTCGCAGGACCAATTAGCTTATATAGCAATGTGGACCCCGATGCGAAATTTCGTAAGGCTGCTGATGATTGTGAAGTAAAAATCAATCAGTTGCAGACTGAAATTTATCAGAACCCAAAATTGTATCAACGGATTAAAAATACTAAAACAACAGATTCAATTGATCGTAAATATCGTCAAGATATTCTTGATCAATTTGAAGATACAGGCGTGCAGCTTGTACCTGAAAAACGAGCACGTTTAAAACATATATTGGATGAGCTCACCAAACTTTCGCAAGAGTTCTCTCGTAATGTCCGCGACAATCCTGAAAAATTAGAATTCACACCAGCCGAATTAAAGGGACTACCTGAAAGTTATATTTCAGGCTTAAAGAAAAATGATAAAGGCAATTATTTATTAGGTTTTGAATATCCTGAATATCAACCTTTTATGGAACTTTCAGACAGTGATGATGCAAGAAAACGTTATCAAACGGCATTTACACGTCGTGGTACAGAAAAGAATTTAGTCCTTCTTAAACAGATTATCGACTTACGTTATGAATTAGCACAGCTATTTGGTCAGCCTAGCTATGCTGATTGGGCTCTAAAGAAACGTATGGCGAAAACGCCAAAAACAGTGAATAACTTCTTAGCAGATGTTCATAAAGTCGTGGCACCTTTAGAGCAAAAAGAGGTGCAGGAGTTACGTGCATTTAAAGCAAAAACTTTAAATACCTCTTTAGATAAAGCTGAAATTAATCGTTGGAATGTGGGGTATTGGAGCGAAAAACTACGCAAATATAAGTACCAGATTGACCAAGAAAAACTGCGTGATTATTTCCCAACACTCGCCGCACAGAAATGGTTGTTTGCAATTTCTGAGAATTTGTATGGTATTCAGTTTAAAGCTGCCAAAGTGGATACATGGCAACAAGAAGTCGAATATTACGATGTTGTAGACCAAAAAACAGGTGAGATATTGGGTAGCTTATATATGGATAAGTTCCCACGTGAAGGTAAGTATGGGCATGCTGCAGTATGGGGCGTATATGGTGGCAGTACGCTGAGTAAACGTAAACCAATTTCAGTATTAGTGACCAATTTTAATCGTAAAGGTTTAAACAGCAATGAGCTTGAAACTTTTGTGCATGAGTTTGGGCATGCTTTACATGGAATTTTGTCAAAAACCCGCTATTCGGGTCAGTCAGGAACATCTGTAGAGCGTGATTTTGTTGAAGCACCATCGCAAATGTATGAAGAATGGGCGCGCCGTAAAGAAACTTTATCTAAAGTCGCTGACTATTGTGATCCTGCTTGTCCGAGAGTGGATGATGCACTGATTGGACGATTAAAAGCTGTGCATAATTATGGACGTGGATTGGGGTATGCACGCCAAACGCTTTATGCACAATATGATATGGCATTGCATGGCGCTGATGCACTAAGTGTACAGCCAATGGATGTGTGGAAAAAAATGGAATCGGCAACCGCTCTGGGCTATGTGCCTAATACTGAATTCCCTGGTCAGTTTGGGCATTTGATGGGTTATCAAGCAGGCTATTATGGCTATATGTGGTCTGAAGTTTTGGCGCTCGATATGTTGTCTGCTTTTGGTGATAATTTAAATAACTCAGAGGTGGGGCAACGCTACCGCCGAACCATTCTGTCACAAGGCAGTCAAAAAAATGCGGCACAACTGGTCAAAGATTTCTTAGGCAGAGAACCAGATAACAAAGCTTTCTTTAGTGAAATTACAGGTCAACGGGTCAAATAAGGATTTGCCATTATGCTTGCTTATGTCGTGCGTAGATTATGGCAAATGATCCCGACCATGTTGGGCGTCATTCTGCTGATTTTCTTCTTGTTTAACTGGGTGGGGGGCGATCCTGCATATATTTTGGCAGGGAAAATGTCTAGCCCAGAGCAAATCGAAAACATCCGTAAACAATTGGGCGTTGATCAGCCCTACTATGTGCAGCTGTGGATTTTTATTAAACAGATCCTGACTTTCGATTATGGTGCGAGTTGGAGTACGGGAGAGCCTGTATCACAGATTATCCTGACCCGTTTAGGGCCTTCACTGACTTTATTGATTCCGCTCACGATTTTACAAACAGTGATTTCAATTATCCTTGCTTTAGCGGTTGCTTCAGTTCGTGGATCACTGACAGATCGTATGGTGATGATGTTATGTACCATTGGCATGTCGATCAGTATTTTGGTGTATATCATCGTGTTCCAGTATGTGTTGGCATACCAACTCAGTTGGTTCCCTGTACAGGGCTGGAGTGATAGTTTTAGCCAAAATTTATTCCATTATGCATTGCTGCCGATCTTAATCATGTTGGTAGTGAGTATTGCCCCAACTTTACGTTTGTATCGTAGTTTTGTACTGGATGAAATTAATCAGGATTATGTCAGAACTGCCCGTGCCAAAGGTGTGGGTGAGTCTCGGGTACTCGGGGTGCATGTTTTGCGTAATGCCTCGATTCCAATTGTGACCGAAGTTATGGCCAGCTTACCTGCTTTATTGATTGGGGCATTTTTGATTGAGCGATTCTTTGGTATCCCAGGCATCGGGCGTGAAATTATTATTGCGGTTGAGCGTAGTGACTTCCCTGTAATTAAGGCCATCACGGTATATATCGCTGCTGTGACCATGATTTTTAACTTGATCGCCGATCTGATTTATAAGCTCCTCGATCCTCGCATACAGTTGAAGTAGGGGGGATGACGATGCTAAGTACAATTTTTAAAGGCAAAACCTTCTCAAATGAATCATCTGCGTCAACAGGACTCTGGCATTTGGCCTTGAATCGATTGAAATCAGATCGAATCGCCGTGGTTTCTTTCTTGGTGGTTCTGTTTTATTTCATACTGCTCGCGTTATCGATGACAGGCGTGATTGCTTCTAATTGGAATAAAGAAGTTGCAGTCAGCTACGCGCCACCGACATTTTTAGGGGCTGATACTGCGTCAGATCAAATTAAAGAAAGTAGCCAGAAGATAGAGGCATTACCTGCAAATCCAGTTGATCCATTGAAAGATGTGATTCAACAGCTCAATACCGAAATTCAGGCTGAACAACAAGGTGGCTCAGTCATTGATAATTATGGTGTGGTTGATCCTTTGGCAGAGGATATGCAGCAAATCGATCAACAGCTTGGTGGGCATCTACTTGATCAAAAACAAGAGTTAAAAACCACGTTGCCTTTTGGGGCAGATAAGTGGGGGCAAGATGTCCTGCTCAAAACCATTAAAGGTGCTGAAACCTCAATTCTGGTCGGTTTGTTATCCGCTTTATTGGCTGTAGTGATTGGTACTTTCTTAGGTGCAATTGCGGGTTATTTCGGTGGTTGGGTTGATGATGTTCTAAACTGGTTCTATAACATTTTTACCTCGATTCCTTATCTGTTATTGGTATTGGCCATTGCTGCAGTACTACAACAAAAAGGGATTCTGTCGATTGTCTTGATTTTAGGTTTAACCGGTTGGACTGGGGTATTCCGTTTGATTCGTGCCGAATACATGAAACATAAATCGCGTGAATATGTACTTGCAGCGAAGGCGATTGGTGTCAGTCATTTACGTCGAATGTTTGTACATATTTTCCCGAATGTCAGTCATATCGCGCTAGTTCAAATTTCAATTTTGGTGGTGTCATTTATCAAATCGGAAGTCATTCTAAGCTTCCTTGGTTTTGGTGTTCCTGTTGGGGTGGTGTCATGGGGCAGTATGCTGAATGAGGCGCAAAGTGAATTGATTTTGGGCAAATGGTGGCAATTGGCAGCGGCATCAATCGCCATGGCTATTTTGGTCACAGCATTTTCCATGTTTACCGATGCATTGCGTGATGCCTTAGATCCTAAGTTGAAATAGCGGAGAGAAAATATGCAACATCAAAATGAAACACCGCTATTACAAGTAGAAGATCTTCGGGTCAGCTTTAAAGGCGAAAATAAACAATGGATCGAAACGGTTAAAGGAATTTCATTTTCAATTCCTAAAAATAAAACCGTGGCTTTGGTCGGTGAGTCAGGCAGTGGTAAATCTGTCACTTCCTTGGCGGTGATGGGTTTATTACCGAAAGAACAAAGTCAAATTGCAACGCAAAGTCGTATTACTTTTGAGGGTAAGGATTTACTGAATTTATCTGCAAAAGAGATTCGGAAAATCTGTGGTAAGGAAATTGCCATGATTTTCCAAGAGCCGATGTCTTCATTGAACCCTGTATTTACCGTGGGTGATCAGATTGCCGAAGTGCTGTGCATTCATTTAGGTATGGGACGCAAGCAGGCCAGAGTACGAGTGCTTGAGTTACTTCGAGAAGTCGGTATTCCTGCACCTGAAACAAAAATAGATGCTTATCCAAGTGAGCTTTCTGGTGGTCAGCAGCAACGGGTTATGATTGCCATGGCAATCGCCTGTGAACCAAAATTATTGATTGCGGATGAACCAACCACGGCTTTAGATGTCACCATTCAAAAGCAAATCATTGATTTGTTGGAATCACTACGACAACGCCATGAAATGTCGATGCTGTTCATTACCCATGATTTAGCACTGGTTGGCGAAATTTCTGATGAAGTGATTGTGATGCGCTATGGTGAAATCCGTGAATCTGGCGCTGTTGAGCAAGTGCTGGAACAACCGAAAGATGTGTACACCCGTGCCTTGCTGCATTGTCGTCCGCAGCTTTCAACACGTCCATACCGTTTACCTGTGACCAGTGATTTTATGAAGCAGGACGAAAATGGACAACTGATTGAAGCAACCAATTTGTCCGAATTAAATCTGAAACAACGGTCGCGAGGACTCACTGGTGAAGAAGCCATTGTTTTAGAAGTCAAAAATCTGAAAAAATCGTTTTATAGTCGTAAAGGACTATGGGGCCGGGATGAATTTCAGGCCGTAAAAGGCGTGTCCTTCCAATTGGCTAAAGGCAAGACTTTAGGTTTGGTTGGAGAGTCTGGTTCTGGGAAAACCACCATTGGTCTATTGTTAATGCGTTTGCATGAGGCGACAGGTGGGCAAGCTTTGATTGGTGGCAAAGATATTCTTGCCATGACTGAGAAAGAATTTTCACGGTATCAGCGTAAGATTCAAATTATTTTCCAGAATCCATACGCTTCACTCAATCCGCGCTTTACCATCGGGCAGATTTTATTAGAGCCGATGCGAATTCATGGCATTGGACAGAATGATGCTGAACGCAAGAAAATTGCACTCGAGCTATTGGAAAGGGTGAGCTTACCAATACAAGCTTATGATCGTTATCCGCATGAGTTTTCAGGTGGGCAGCGACAACGGATTGCGATTGCACGTTGCTTGACTTTAAAACCAGAGATTTTGATTTGTGATGAATCCGTTTCTGCCTTAGATGTTTCGGTGCAGGCGCAAGTATTGAATTTATTGCAGGATCTACAGGATGAATTTGGTCTGAGTTATATCTTTATTTCGCATGATTTATCCGTAGTGAAATATATTTCAGACCAAGTGATGGTGATGAATCATGGGGAATTGGTTGAAATTGCCAATTCGGATGAGTTGTATTTACATCCACAACATGAATATACCAAGAAACTGCTGAATGCGATCCCGAAAGGCATTGTTCAGCAAGCTTGAAGCCAATAAAAAAACGCTCTAATTAGAGCGTTTTTTTACTTTAAAGCCAAGAATTAGAACTTCTTAAAGCCTTTATTAAAACCAATGGTTTTACGACCATTGTTATTGTTGCCATTACTGCTTGGGCGTTGCTGTTGCTGTGGTTGATCTTGTTCATCATCACGACGTTGCTGACGTAAATAACCACCACGACGTGCAGCCAATGGTTTTTCTGCCATTTTTTCTGTACGACGTTTCGCCATACCGAATAAGCCAGTACCTTGACGTGGTTTTAATTCAACTGATTTCGCTAAATTGTCGATATCTGTTTTATCCAATTCCATCCAACGGCCTGTACGTAACTCACGTGGTAGAATTACCGTGCCATAACGGGTACGTAATAAGCGACTTACTTTTAAGCTTTGTGATTCAAAGATACGACGTACTTCGCGGTTACGACCTTCTTTAACCACAACTTGATACCAACGGTTGATACCTTCACCGCCAATTTCAGAGAATGATTCGAATTTGGCTGGACCATCTTCAAGCTCAACACCTTTCAGCATGTTATTGCGAATTTGTGGCGTGACTTCACCCATCACACGTACCGCATATTCACGCTCAACTTCGTTTGAAGGGTGCATTAAACGGTTAGCAAGTTCACCATCATTCGTGAATAACAATAAACCAGTACTGTTAATATCCAGACGCCCTACCATTACCCAACGGTCATTTGCGATTTGAGGCAAATGATCAAATACAGTTGGACGTTTCTCAGGATCATTGCGTGAGCAAATTTCACCCTCTGGTTTATAGTAAATGAGAACACGGCGGCGAATTTCATCTTCAACCTGAAACTGAACTTTACGGCCATCGATACGGAGTTCATCTGTAGGTTCAATACGTTCACCCACTTGAGCAATTTTCCCATTGATACTGACGCGACCAGCAGCAATGACTTCCTCCATATAGCGACGTGAGCCTAACCCGACTCTCGCTAAAACCTTTTGTAATTTTTCACTCATGACAGCACAACCTTAGACATAATGATCAACAGTTCACCTCTCAGGACTTCGGTGCATGTGCATCGAGTGTCATGAATGCTTCCTTGGCGTTCTGCAGGGGAGGCAATTGACCTAGCGAAGCTAAACCAAATGCATTTAAAAATTGGGGCGTTGTGACTAACAACGCAGGTCTTCCAGGTAAATCTCTAAAACCAGATTCTTTGATCCAGTTCCAGTCAAATAAGTTTCTCAAGATATGACTATTATTCGATACACCACGAATCTGTTCAATATCAGCACGTGTAACAGGCTGATGGTACGCAATCACTGCGACTGTTTCGAGTAGCGAGGGCGATAATTTAGTTGGGCGTTCTGGCCAAACCTGCGCAATAATATTGCGATACTTTGCTCGCACCTGAAAACGGAACCCTTGAGCCGTCTCAATTAACTCAATTGAACGGCCATGTTGCAACATCGCAAGTTGCTGCAAAAAATGACGTAATTGTTGTTTATTATATTGGTTTTGAAATGCTTCTTTTAGTCGTGCAAGTGAAACTGGTGAGTCACTAGCGAACAAAATTGCTTCAATCTGTAATAAGACATCGTGATGAATATCTTCAAGTGACATTCCTTCATTGGTGTCAAATGGATCTAAACTCATGCTGCAATACCTTGAACTGTTAAAGGAGCTTCAATACCTGTATGGATGATTTGAATTTTTTGCTGGCGTGTGAGTTCAAGCACTGCCATAAAAGTCACCACCATCCCCATACGACCTTGCATAGGATTTAATAATTCCATAAAGCTTAATGCTTGACCTGATACAAGTTGGCTTTGAATAAATGCTATACGTTCTTCGAGCAGTACTGGTTCCTGCGCAACAATATGTGTGATCGGTTCTGGACGATTAAACACACAAAATAGTGCGTCACGTAAGGCATCGACATCATAACCTTCATAAATTGGAGCAATATGTCCAATACTTACATTTGCACTAAAAGTATCTCTTTCAAAGATTGGCATTTGCCCCAATCGTTCAGCTGCTTGCTTAATACGGAGGTATGTTTCTAAACGATCAATCAATTCTTGTTTAGGATCTTTTTCAAATTGATCAACTATAGTTGGTTTTGGAAGCAATAACCGCGATTTCAAATCAGCGAGTAGTGCTGCCATAACCATATAATCTGCAGTTAATTCGATATTCAAAGACTTCATACTATCCATGTAGGATAGATACTGTGTTGCGATTGGAGAGATATCGAGTTGTAAAAGATCAAAGCCATTTTTCTGAATCAAATAAATCAGAAAGTCTAATGGTCCTTCAAACTGCTCCAGTAAAATTTCAAATGCGGCAGGTGGAATGTACAAATCTTCAGGTATGACTTCTTGCCACTCGTCAAGCACGCGAATGGAAGGAATTAATTCCAAGGTCGAAGGAAGAATTTGATTCATTACCGTTTATAAGCCACGCGAATTTTCAAAAGCATGAAAGGATGATTTTTTTGTGTTCAAGAAAGTGACACATGCTACAAGCAAGCCTATTCTAATCGAAATCCTTCATTTAATAAATTACTCACTTACAAAAACCTTAAAGTTCTCAGGGTATTTTCTATACTTATACAAGCGAATATGGATGATATAAAAATCTTATGCTTAAATCGGCCATTAAACATCATATTTCTAAACTAATAAGTCACTATGAAAAATTATTTAAAAACTCAACAGAATCAGTTCGGACAAACGATAGGCTTTTCGCTTGAAGAAAATGTGACAGCTTCACCCGTGCAGGGAAAATTATTTGGACAATACGTTCAGTTGATTGATGTGGCAGATGGAATTACGAATCAGGTCGCAGAACAGTTATGGGAAGCTGTATCCATAGAACCCGATGAGCAATGCTGGACTTATCTGCCATATTCTGCCCCACATAGCCAACATAGTTTAAAAGATTCATTAGACAACTTATTCGGCTTTAAAGATTCCACTCACTTTCTAATTCAAGTTGCTGAAGAGATACAAGGTTGGGTTGCATTATTAAATCCGAGGCTTGGGCATGGCGTGATTGAGATTGGTAATGTTTATTTTTCACATAAAATGAAAAAATCAAAGGCGTCAACTGAAACAATTTTCTTACTGCTAGAACAATGTTTTGCACATGGTTTTAGACGTATTGAATGGAAATGTGATGATTGTAATGCGCCTTCTAAAGCTGCCGCTTTACGCTTCGGTTTTCAGTATGAAGGCTTATTTCGCCAAGATCGGATCATAAAAGGACGAAATCGAAATACTGCATGGTTTTCGATTGTTGATGATGAGTGGCCGGAATTAAAAAATGCTTATCAGCAATGGCTGAGTCCTGATAATTTTGATGAACACGGTTTTCAGAAACAACGGCTTTCTGATTTGAATTTATAATTGAGCTGAATGATGAATAATAGGGGCTTTTAAGTGAAAAGATATTGCGGAATTAAGATCGAATGAAAGGAAAAATAATTGTAGGGCTATTACTCATAGTTACTATGATCATAATTGGAGGCTTCGTCATCTGGCATAATCCATCACTGAAAAAAGAATTATTAAGACTGTACTTGGGCTCATTGATTGTGAATGGTATAAATAACGATGGCAGACCCGCTGCTGCGAAATTGGGAGCAGATATTTATGCGATGGATCAATATCCTAAAATTATCATAGAGATGAAATTACTAAGTTATGAAGGAAATGACGGTGTAAGTAAAACACAGCTTAAATATCAAAGCTGCAAGCTTATTGACCTTCTTCAAACTATGAGAGAAAGAGAAAAACCTACAATTTATGGTCTTTTAAGTGAAGATAAGGTTTTAGTTCAATTTTCGGTTTTTAATTCTTTTAATCAAAAAATACAAAGTGCGAGTCAAGTTCTCGCTGAATGCCCCAACTTTCCCCATATCTAATGATGTAAGATGTCAGCACTTATTCAAAAGCGCTGACATCACCAACACCACGACGGATAATTTCAGGATTTTCTCCAGATAAATCCACGATACTGGTGGTTGATAAAGTCCCAAAACCACTATCAATAAACACATCAATACGTTTACCTAGTTGGTTTTCAATATCATAAGGATCATCAAGCGGATCTTTTTGATCAGGTAAGATCAATGTACTGGTTAACAACGGTTCACCAAGTTCTTGTAATAAAGCTTGTGCAACAGGATTACTTGGAATGCGTAGACCAATTGTTTTTTTCTTTGGATGCATTAAGCGCTTTGGCACTTCACTAGTAGCAGGTAAAATAAATGTGGTAATAGCAGGGGTATTGGCTTTTAGCAGTCTGTACATCGCATTATCGACTTTTGCATAAGTTGCAATATCAGATAAATCACAACACATAATTGCATATTGATGTTTAGGACCTAAGCCACGAATTTGAGCTATTCGCTCCATCGCACTTTTATTCCCAATCTGACAACCAATCGCATAGGCTGCATCAGTTGGATAAACCACCACATCACCCGCACGAATACGTTCAACGGCTTGTGTGATTAAGCGAGCCTGTGGATTTTCAGGATGAATATGTAAATGTAACATTATTATTGTAACTCCCTGATCTTTATGGCTGAATTAAGTATGAAACTTGTTCTAGTAAAGATGCAAGTCTTAGATGTGTTAATTTTGTCATTCAATCAAGTAATTCACGTTTAAATTCATTTAGTTGTAATGGTAAGCCATTACGGGTACAAACACAGATATAGTGAATAAAAAGTGCAGCATCTCGTGGCAAAGTGGCTTCACCTGAAAAATAACGTTGTACTTGAGCAAAAACATTATCTTTAAATTGTGTCCCATTGCCGCTATCACCCGTTAAGTTATCTAAAGAGACACGAAACTTTCGACCAAATGCTGTTGCAAATAACCATTCAATGGCTTGAGGCTTAATTTCAACTTGTTCAAATAAAGCTTGCTGTTCTGCAGTACGACCATCGGGTGCATACCAATAACCTAAATCAGGTAAAAGGCGACGTTTTTCACCTGAAATACTCCAATGACTAATTTCATGTAAGGCACTGTTAAAGAAACCATGTGCAAATTGGATTTTTGCAGGCTGTTGATTTATTGCTGGGAAATATTCTGGTTCAAAATCACCTTTAACAAGCGTGACATTATGGTGGGAAAACCAATCATTAAAGTGTAAAATAAGCCAATCAACCTGTTCTAGTTCTGTTGTTAACTTTTGCCAAGATGAGCGTTGCACTTGATCTGGTGTTAACATAGGAGCAGTGATTGAATGGGGGCTAACAAGTGATGAAGTTGTTACTTCAAGTTGCGGCTGCAACAGATGCATTGCTGTGTTACCACGAGTTCTGTCTAAAGAAGTGCAAAATTGTATCTTAATCTTTGACAGAGTACCGATGAATTTGTAGAATTGCCGCCTTAATTATGTCAGCAAATACTTTTCCAAGCCAAATCGAGCCATTTAAATGGGCTGAACAGGGCTATACATGGTCAGGAACACTGCCATTGTCTCGCTTTGCTCGTATTGCTCGAGAAGCTGTTGGTTCAATTGATGATCAATTGATCAACATAGACTGTAAGCTATCAATGGATGCCTATCATCGCATTGTATGGTTAGATGGACATATTGATACTAAAGTTCCAATGGAATGCCAACGTTGTTTGGGATCTGTTGAAATTGAATTAGTCTCAGAATTTCATTTAGCTTTAATTGATGATGAGTCACTGATAGAGCGATTGGATGAGGATGCTGATTTCATCGTTTTAGGTGAAAGTGAATCGTCGAAAAAAGGGAGTATTGATACACCTGCTTCGATTGATTTACTCGCATTACTAGAAGATGAATTGTTATTGTTGATGCCTTTGTCTCCCAAACATGATGTTTGTGAGCATAAACATCAACCTGTCGTTCAGGACGTTGTCGAAGAAAAGCGGGATAATCCGTTTGATGTTTTGGCAAGTTTGAAAGGCAAACTTAACTCATAACACAATTTGTGTTATCATGTTGAGTTAAGACAACTGAATTTGTTCTGATCCATTTTTCGATCTTTGTAAGGAGCCATCATGGCCGTTCAGCAAAACCGTAAAAGTCGCTCTCGCCGTGACATGCGCCGTTCACATGACGCTTTAACCGAGAATGCATTATCTGTAGACCAAACTACTGGTGAAACTCATCGTCGTCACCACGTGACTAAAGACGGTATTTACCGTGGTCGTCAATTATTCGCTAAAGCAGCTGATGCTGAATAATTGAGTTATATGCATTAAGCGTTAGCTTAAAGTATAAAAAAAATGGGAGCGAAAGCTCCCTTTTTTGTTGTTTTTCGCAATTAAAAAACGATTTAATCAATGGTAAATTGCCGCATCGGAAAAGAGTCTGTTGTCATTCTCATGTAGAATCATGAGTGTTGATAAAACTGGCGATAGACCATTTTAAGGATTTTTATATGTCGACTAAGCGACTTGAGCAGGCTGCTCAAGCAACAAAAACAGCATTTGTTTTTCCTGGACAGGGTTCACAAAAAGTAGGGATACTGGCTGAGCTTGCAGAGCAGTTTAGTGTCGTTCGAGATACCTTTGCAGAAGCATCAGCAGCACTTGGTTTTGATCTTTGGCAGATTGCCCAAAGTGGTGAGGGTTTAGATCAAACTGAAAATACTCAACCAGTTTTGCTAACGGCAAGTATTGCCTTATGGCGTGTATGGTTAGAGTTAGGTGGTATAGCACCGAAATACTTGGCTGGACATTCTTTGGGAGAATATAGTGCGCTTGTTGCAGCAGAGGCAATGACTCTAGCTGACGCGGTTAAATTAGTTCATTTACGCGGAAAATTGATGCAGAGTGCTGTTCCTCAAGGTACAGGCGCAATGGCGGCAATTCTTGGTTTAGCCGATGAGAAAGTGATCGAGCTTTGCCAAAAAGTGAATGCAACTGAGGCTGGTCAAGGTTCGGTTGAAGCGGCGAATTATAATGCGCAAGGTCAGGTGGTGATTGCAGGCAGTACAGCTTTGGTTCAGCAGGTCATGGCTGAAGCAAAAGAGCAATCTGGTAAAGCGATTGCATTGCCTGTTTCTGTTCCGTCACATTGTACCTTGATGAAACCAGCAGCAGAAAAGTTTGCTGAAGCTTTGGAACAAACTGCCATTGAGCTACCCCACCTTCCTGTAATACAAAATGTCAACGCGGAAATCGCGACAGATGTTGCTCAATTACGTCAGGCATTAACGGCTCAGTTATATCAGTCAGTTCAATGGACACGTACCATGCAATATCTTCAAGATGAAGGTGTACAGTATGTGGTTGAATGTGGACCAGGTACAGTACTCAGCAATCTTGCCAAGCGATTACCCAACATAGAAAAAGCATTTGCGATTGATAGCAAAGCACGTATGGAAGATGCCCTAAACGCAGTGTTAGTGGCAGAAGGAAAAATTGCATGACACAACAACGAAAAGTTGCGTTAGTGACAGGAGCAAGCCGTGGTATTGGCGCAGCAATTGCACAGCAACTCATTCAAGACGGTTATTTTGTGGTAGGCACAGCAACTTCTGAATCAGGCGCGCAAAAACTGACAGAAAGCTTTGCTGAACATGGAGCAGGTACTGTACTCGATGTTCGTGATGGTGCAGCGATTGATGCACTTGTATCAGATATTGAACAAAAATATGGTTCAGTACTGGTCTTGGTGAACAACGCAGGCATTACCAAAGATAACTTGTTGCTTCGTATGTCGGAAGATGATTGGGACGATATTCTCACTATACATCTGAAAGCCGTATATCGCTTGTCAAAGCGCGTATTGAAAGGTATGACCAAAGCACGTTTTGGCCGCATTATTAACATTAGTTCAGTGGTTGCACATTTTGCGAATCCTGGACAAGCGAACTACTCAGCAGCAAAAGCAGGGATTGAAGCATTCAGTCGTAGCTTAGCCAAAGAGATGGGGAGTCGTCAGATTACAGTGAACAGTGTTGCACCTGGTTTCATTGCCACTGAAATGACTGATCAGTTAAGCGAAGATATTCGTAAAAAAATGACTGATCAAGTAGCTTTAAGTCGTCTAGGTGAACCTCAAGATATTGCTGATGCAGTGAGTTTCCTGGCTAGCGATAAGGCTAGTTACATTACTGGTACAGTTTTACACGTAAATGGTGGTCTATACATGGCCTAACTGGCGATGTATAAACTTTTAAAAGTTTTTATATTCAATTAAACTAGTGGCAAATTAAAACGCCACAAGCAATGAGGAGAATTCCTGTGAGCGATATCGAACAACGCATCAAACAAGCTGTAGCTGAACAATTAGGTATGCGTGCCGAAGAGATTAAAAACGAAGCATCTTTCATGGATGACTTAGGTGCTGACTCTTTAGATTTGGTTGAACTTGTAATGTCTTTCGAAAATGATTTTGACATCACGATTCCAGACGAAGATTCTAATGAAATCACGACTGTTCAATCTGCAATTGATTATGTAACCAAAAAACTTGGTTAATCATTTTGCATGATTGAAAAGCCACCGCAAGGTGGCTTTTTTATATGTTTAATTTTAATTGAGTGGATTTATACATATTTTTACAAGAAAAAATAAACTCTGAATATGAAATGATTATATTTAAGTGTATAAAATCTATGCTATTTAAAATAATTTATTAAATCATAACAATAAAAGGAAATATTATGAGTATCGAAATGCGAGTTAAGCAAATTATTGTTGAACAACTCGGTGTAGACGAGGGAGAGGTAGTAGCTAATGCATCGTTTGTAGATGATTTAGGTGCTGATTCTTTGGATGTAGTTGAACTAATTATGGCTTTTGAAGAAGAATTTGGAATTGAAATTCCAGATGAAGATGCAGAGAAACTTCTTACAGTGCGTGATGCTATTAATTATATTGAGATGAATGTAGGAGGTAATACGTAAATTCCATCATACTTTTAGTTTATCGAAAGATGATATTTCATGAATTGATAATTACAGAGAGTAATATAGTTATATTAAAAATTAAAATATAAGGAAAACCCTATGAATTCTGAAAAAACAATAGAAGAGCGTCTTAGGTCAGTAATTGAGGAGAAGTTTGGTCTTGGTGTAGAGATGAAACCTAGCACTCGTTTTGTTGAAGATTTGCATTTTGATAGTCAAGATACCTTAGATCTTAGTATGGCGCTTGAAGAGGAATTTGGTTTTGAAGTACAAGATGAAGAAATGGAAAAAATAGATACATTTCAATCACTGGTTGATTATGTCACTAATAAAGGTTAATCATTTACATGATTGAAAAGTCATCGGAAGTTAGTTTTTTATATGTAGAACTTCTTGATTTGAATAGCTATATAAATATTTTTACAAGAAAAAATAAACTATAAATATGCAAATAATTTATTTGAGTGTATAAAGTTTATGCTATTTAAAATAATTTATTAAACCATAACAACAAAAGGGAATTTTATGAATATAGCAAACCGTATTAAAGAGATCATTATTGAGCAACTTCGTGTAAATGAAGAAGATGTTTTACCAAATGCATCCTTTACAGATGATTTAGGCGCTGATTCATTGGCTGTAGTTGAACTTATTATGGCTTTGGAAGGAGAGTTTGGTATTCAAATTCCTTACGAAGAGGCTGAGAAAATTGTTACCGTTCAATCTGCAATTGATTATATGACCAATATTGTGGGAGAAAATGCTTAAATTGCTTCAAGTTTTGAACGAATTGAAAGCCGCCGTAAGGTGGCTTTTTATATTTAAAAATATATAAATGTGAAACCTTAAAATTAGTTTTATTGCATATACATATATTTACAAGACCTCGTTAAATTGAAACTCGCATGCTTTATTTTTTCGGTATAACTAATTGTAAGTCTGTTTTGACTATGCTTAATCAATAATTACAGAGGAAATAAAAAATGGGTCTTTTTGATTTTGTTAAAGGCATCGGTAAAAAAAATACAGCACCAGCAGAACCTCAGCCTGCTCCAGCTACACCTGTTGAGCCTTCAGCTCAAGAGATTGCCAATAAATTATTAGGTTTGATTAAAAGTTTAGGTCTTGGTATTGAAGGTTTATCAGTAACCTACAATGGAAATACCGATACAGCCATCATTAAAGGGCAAGTCAAAAGCCAAGCAGATAAAGAAAAGATCGTTCTTGCCGTTGGTAATATTGATCACGTTGCTCAGGTCGATGATCAGATGACGGTTGAGGTACCTGAACCAGAAAGTAAATTCTATACCGTAAAATCAGGTGATAATTTATCTAAGATTTCTAAAGAATATTATGGCGATCCAAACCAATACAATAAAATTTTTGAAGCGAATAGACCATTACTCAAAAATGCGGATGATATTTTTCCTGGACAAGTTTTACGTATCCCTGAATAAATTGTAATGTGACAGAAGAGGCGCGTATTGCGCCTTTTTTATTTAAAAATAAAAGATAAAATCTATAAAATTGGAATTACTAAAATATTAAAAAAATGAATTCATTTACTTATGCTTTATGTCAAAAGCCCATTTTAAGTGTGGCAATGTGGATGACAGGTCTTTGTGTATTTCCTCCATTATTTTCAAATCTGCCGATTGATTTAACTCATACAGGCGTATTAGCAACTACTGAATTTAAGGTAAATGTACCAAAGTCTTACCACTTAAGCCTAACCGTTGAGTTTGAATCAGCACAAAAGCGAGTTGATGATCTTGTTGTTGGAAATATTTTTAACCAATATTGTGATGGGACTATAAAATATAGCAACATTCCTGTAGAGAAGAGAAAAGAATTAGGTCAACCAATAACCTTACAAGTTCTTGTAAGAAAATCAAAAAATCATGAAATTGTTTTTAATCAGCAATTTCAGTCTTTATGTTCAACAGGACATGATGGTAAAAATAAAAGTTACAGAAGTATTGGCTGGATTTCTTTATCTCAAGATCTTCATCTGATTGAAGTTGTTAATTTACAACCACATAATCAATTAAAAAATGTCAAAACAACATTAAGCTTAAATGCAAGTAATGGTGGTAAATAATCTTAAGATAATAATTGTTTAGGCAGCTTATCCATTAATTGTAAAAAAGGTTTTGGACTTTGTAATGCTCTAGATAGGATTAAAGATCCTTGAATACGTATCACAGTATCTTGTGCTCGCTCGAAAGCTTGTTCTTCTGATATTCCCGCATCTTGTAAAACGACAGAGATACTTTCAATCAGTCTTGTAAATACGGGTTGAATTTGAGGCAAAAAGGTTTGGTGCGCTTCACTTAAGGTTAAAACTGCCAAAATACACGCTACATGGCCATTTTCATAAACTTGCTTTAATGAATAGGTCAAAGCTTCTAAACGTTCAATAGGTGATGCGTTACTTTGTAGGTGAATAAAAATATGATTTTCGCGCCATTGTTCTAAATAGCTCAAAACATCTTGTGCCATTTGTTGTTTTCCATTTGGAAAGTGATGATACAAACTGGCTTTACCTAAACCTGTCCGTTCAGAAATTTTGGATAAAGAAGCGCCTTCATAACCATATTCTCTGAAAATACTTAATAAAGATCGAATTAAAGTCGGTTTATCCATAAAAATTACTCATATCACTTGATTTTGTACCGATCGTTCGGTACATTAAAATTATATAACCACAAAAGAAGATGACAATGAAACTTTATAATACTGTAATCTCAGGAAATTGTTACAAAATCAGATTATTACTTTCATTTCTGAATTTAGACTACGAAAAAGTCTCTATAAATTTAGCTGACCAAGAGCAAAAGACAGAGCATTTTTTAAAACTGAATCCTTTAGGGCAGATTCCTGTGCTAGAAGATCAGGGGAGGCATATTCATGATTCTCAAGCAATCTTGTGCTATCTCGCTAGAACATATGATGCTCATCAGCTTTGGTTTCCTCAAGAAACAATTGCAATGACGCATGTTCTAGAGTGGTTGTTTTTTGCCAATCAAAGAATTGCTTCTACTTTATCGGCAGCACGAGCATTTCATCTGATTAAAAAACCAAATATTGATATCGAAAATGCGACTGCAATGTCACATGCATCATTAGCAGTTGTAAATCAACATTTGAAAACAAGAAATTGGTTGGTTGGTGAATCAGCCACGATTGCAGATATTGCTTGTTATCCTTACATCGCTTTAGCGCATCAAGGAAAAATAGAATTAGACCCATATCCATATGTTCAGGCTTGGTTAACACGTTTTCAACAATTGCCTCGTTTTATTGAATTAGATGAATAATAGGTTAGGCATGAAAAAAGTATTGATTACTGGAGGCAGTCAAGGAATTGGGCAAGCGATTGCCCAAAAATTCCTGAATGAGAATTATGAGGTACATAATATTTCTCGACATACTCCACAATATTCACATCTTCATTTGCATCATTGGCAAGCGGATATGGTGCATTATGATCAAATTGAGAAGGTGATTCAGCAGATTGGGCAGTTTGATGTGCTGATTAATAATGCAGGCTATATGAATACACTTACAGCCGCTTCATATTCGTGGGAAGAAATGCAAAAAATTATGCATGTAAATCTGATTCATACGATGCAGTTGAGTATTGATGTGGCGGAAAATATTTTTAAAAAACAAAAATCTGGACGCATTATTAGTATGGCATCTATTGCTGGACAAATTGGTCATCCTGATATCTGGTATGGCATCTCAAAAGCGGGTGTGATCAATGGGATGCGTAGTTTGGCTCGTAGCCATGCTCAGCATAATATTCAAATCTTTAGTCTCGCACCTGGCCCTGTTGAAACACAGATGATGCAAAAGATTCCTATTGAAAGACAAAAGCGGTTAAAAGAAGCGACTTTAAATCAGCAATTCTGCCAAACACAAGAAATTGCAGAAACAGCTTTTTGGCTGGCGCAAGCAGCTCCAAATTGTTTAAGTGGTGAGGTATTTGATTTGAATAATGGTGTGAATTGTCGTTAGATCATGTTGAATAAATGAATAGAAATATATGTATTTCTATTCATTATTATTTAAGTCTTAAAACCGCTTTGGAATCTTTTGCCCATTGGGTACAGGTGTCTCAGCTTGTTTTAATACACCAAATAACCACGTTTCAGCATGTTGGACAGCAATTTTAAGTGAATCACCTAAGGCTAAACGCCCTGCAATAAAACTTGCCAAAGAACAGCCAGAACCATGATATTGTCCGTCTAAACGAGGGCAATGACTTTCAGCAATCATTTTGCCGTCAGCATAAAGTACATTACGAATATGATCAGGTGTATCTTCATGTCCACCTTTCACTAGTACAGCTTTTGCGCCCATCTCAAATAATTTTTGAGTGGCTTGTTCAATATCATCAATACCTGTTAAGGCTCTTAATTCAACTGTATTTGGGGTAATGACTGTAGCTAAAGGGATTAACTCAACAAATGCTTTAACTAATGTTGCTTGATCACCGAGTGAACCCCCACTATTCGCGACTAATACCGGATCGAGTACATATTGATAATCTGGATGTTGACGTAAAAACTCAGCTAATGCAGCAATATTATCGGTTGTGCCCAGCATGCCTGATTTTACACATTTAATCGGTAAATCACCCACTACTGCATTTGCTTGAGCAAGTAGTAACTCTTTTGAAGTGGCTTCAAAACCAAACACTTGTTGCGAGTTTTGAATGGTCAATGCTGTGCAGGCAATTGCTGCATGTGCGCCACTTTGCCCAATTGCCTCAATATCTGCTTGTAAGCCAGCACCGCCTGATGGATCTAAACCTGAAAAACATAGTACGCTAGGACGCACAGCCATTTCCTTTTATTCTCTCATTTAAGCTAGTATATGGGAGTTTCGAGAAACTCTCGACTATGTTATGTAAGGCTTTAAGAGATTGAACGAATGACGATCAAAAATATTCTGATTGATTTAGATGGGACTTTAACTGACCCTAAAGCGGGTATTCATCGCTCAATTCGTTATGCTTTAGAAAAACTGGGCCACCCTTTAGCGGATGAGGTTGATTTAGATTGGACGATTGGACCTCCGTTGAAAGCTTCATTGGCAAAGTTATTAAATACTCAGGATGATGATTTTGCTGAACAAGCGTTACTTGCTTATCGCGAGCGTTTTTCAGTGACTGGTTTATTTGAAAATGAAGTCTATGTAACAGTGGTAGAAACGTTGCAACAGTTACAAGTACAAGGTTATCGGTTATTTTTAGCGACGGCGAAGCCAACAGTTTATGCGAAACGTATCCTTGCTCACTTTAGGTTGGATCAATATTTTACTGAGGTGTATGGCAGTGAGTTAACAGGTGAACGTACCAATAAAGTAGATCTAATTGCATATATTCTTGAAAAAGAGCAATTGGATGCGCAGCAGTGCATTATGGTTGGAGACCGACAATATGATGTGATTGGTGCACGTGCCCATGGTATTGAAACCATTGCTGTAAATTATGGTTATGGCACAGCAGAAGAACTTGCTCAAGTACAACCGCTTGCTCAAATCTCACAATTTAGCCAATTGCTTAATACGGTGAATCAACTGAATTTAGAACGAAAAGTATCATAATCATGAACGCAATAAAAAGCCTCGAATGATCGAGGCTTTTTTGTTTCATTAAATATTATGTTTTAAGCGGTATTGAACCAATTCTTCGATACTAATCACGGTAAGGCCATGTGTCTGAGCATAAGCTAGAACTTGAATACCTGATGCCATAGAGCCATCAGGATTAGTCAGTTCACATAATACGCCAGAAGGTTTTAAACCAGCCAAACGGGCTAAATCTATTGTTCCTTCAGTATGTCCTCTGCGAGTTAATACGCCACCATTACGTGCACGTAATGGGAACACATGACCTGGACGACTCAAGTCACTTGCAACAGCGCCATCTTTGGTTGCTGCCAAGACCGTAGTGACACGATCCTTGGCAGAAACACCAGTGGTCACACCTTGTGCCGCTTCGATAGTAACTGTAAATGCTGTTTTAAATTGACTAGAATTATCTACCACCATCGGTGGAAGTTCTAAATGATCTGCCAGTTCTTCAGTTAGACACAAGCATACAATCCCAGAACCATCACGGATCATTTGTGCCATGGTTTCGATCGTCAGTGTTTCGGCAGCAATAATAAGATCGGCTTCATTTTCACGATCGAAATCATCCATAACCAAGACGGGTTTGCCTCGGCGGATATCTTCTAAAGCTTGTTGAATACGTTGTTCAGCAGGAGAAAGGGCTGAAAAGAAAAGTTCGGGTTGAATTAAACTTGACATAATGAAACGCTCTCGTAAATAGGATACGGTTGAACATTTCAGGACTGATGTAAAAAATAAGCGTACACCAAAACAACGCAAAAAGCGTATTTCAGTGGTTTCGTCTTCTTTCATCCGGACTATACCGTCGGCTTTGGTCTCTCACCAAATCTGCGAGTATATAAATATATACAGGCTCGTGGGCTGGTTAGGTCACTTGATTGCAAGGCCTAACTTACCACCGGTGGGGAATTACACCCCGCCCTGAAGCGATGTGCCTTGATTATAGCTAGATTTTTATGAGAAAAGGCAACTTTTTATAGAATGAATCGTTCTATGTAAATCTAGAAATAAGCTGAAGTTCATTTGAAGCTTTTCGTTATTAATGAAACTAGTATTGGATGTTAATTGAGCATAAACTCAGGTCATAAAACAACAATAAAATAGGCAATCAAATGGACCAACAACATAAATCAGAGTTAGAAAAAATGGCACAACAACTTCATCGACCTGTGATGAGTTTTAAAGATTTTAAGCATGTTTCTGAGCAGAATATGAACTGGCTTAATCAACAATTAGAACAGACTATTCAATTAGAAAATCAAAGAATCAACAAAAGTTTATTTCAGATGCCATTTTTTTTACGTTTTCTTTTTAAAAATAAAAAATAACAAACATAAGGAAAGTGATTATGACTCGACTTGCTGTTCATGCCGAAATTATAAAATTAACCCAGATTCTTAATGTTTCAGAGCAACAATTGGCTTTTTTAATTCCTTTAGCACCTGAAAGCTTAAGACAATTTCGTTTTGCAATTATTGAGTTGCTACAAAGCCAACAAAAAACACGCTTCCGTTATCTTGCTGCTTGGGTGAATTGGCTGCCAAGCCGATTGACCGCCATTATGGTAAAGCAATTATTTGATCCCTTTATCGTTGCTCAAATCGCAGTACATTTATCTACAGAGAATCTTTATCGAATTGCAAAACATTTACCAGCACATACATTAGCTTCAATTTCAGTCTATTTAGATCCTAGATTAGCGAGAGAATTATTAGCTTATTTTACTACCCATCAAATTAAGGATATTGCCCAAGTTCTTTTACAACAAAAAGACTTTGTAACGATGGGGCGTTTTGTTGGCATGCTATCTGATGAAGTGGTACAGGATGTGGCTCAAATCATTGAAAAGGAAAGTGATCTATTGGAAATCGCTTTTTATATTGAATCAAGAGAGCGTATTGATCATCTGGTGCATGTTTTACCGAAGGAACGTATCATAAAGACATTATTGATTGTAAGTGATCCGACACAACGCTTAGTTTGGCCGAAGCTATTGGCGTTAATGAGCCATATTGGTTATGAGCTCAAACAGGAATTAGGTGATCTCGCCGTACAGCAAGGAGAAATTGTTATAAATGCAATTATTCAGGCTGCGCAAGAAGACCAACTTTGGGAAGATATGCTGCCAGTAGTTGCATGTTTATCTGAACAAGCTCAATCCTATGTCGCAAATTTACCAGCTTTGCGCCAAGTTGAAATCATCAAAAGTATTGTTGAAGCCGCAGATGAATGTGATTTATGGACAGACATGTTGGTTGTTGTAAATTATATGCAAAATGAAGCGAGACAAGTCGTTGCAACGGCTATTGCTCAAATTGATATTAAGGTTCTACATCATATTGCTTATGCTTCCTTACTTCGTTCGCAATGGGAAGTAACTTTTGATATTGTCCGTCGCATGCCACTTGAGAAACAGCAGCAATGCCAGCAAATTTTGAATACTTATATGCAGCAACTTGATGTGGAAACATATCAATATTTAGATGGTTTACTTGAGCGATATCAAATTTACTCTTCAAGCTAAAATCTATGCAGTGGGAAGGGTCTCTCGAATAGGAACTAATGTGGCAAGTGCATGCTCATAACCAAGCTCAACCAATTGATCTAATCGATGCCAATCAAACATACCAATACCATTGATTGGCATACGAATATGTAGATTGGCACGTTCAATCGCAGCAGTTTGGATCATGGTATCACTCGCAAGAGTTGCTGTTCGCATTAAGATTTCTGCAAGACGTGGAGCATGTAGGAGTTTGTCTTTGATCAGTTTATTCCAATTGAGTAGGGCACTTTGATCTGGTTGATCTAAACCAATACCCGGAACCCGAATATCATCGTGTAAACTGACATTACTGGCAATAATCGTACCTCTTTCCAAATTTTGCATGACATCTGTGGGAAGGTTATTAATCACACCACCATCGCATAATAAGTTCTCGCGCCATGCAACAGGTGGGGCGACACCGGGCACACTCATACTGGTTCCAACCCATGTGGCCAATTCACCTTGATCATGAATCACGGCTTCGCCAGTCGTGAGATTGGTTGAAATACAGTAAAATGTTCTTTTTAATTCTTCTATACGTTGATGACCGAATATCGCTTGTAGGCGAGAGTGAAAACGTTGTCCACGAATTAAAGATACTTTAGGCATGGTGTAGTCATTTAAATAGTTTCTTGCCACAAAGGTTTCATAAGCGATATGTGTCATTTCAATACTATCAAAACCGCAGGCCACCAAAGCAGCGACAAATGCTCCCATACTGGTTCCGCCCACAATATCAATTGGAATATGCAATTGTTCAAGTGCACGAATTAATCCAATGTGAGCAAAGCCGCGTGCACCGCCGCCGCCAAGAACTAAACCAACGCCTTGACTCGAAATCTGTCGGGCAATCGCACAAATATCTGTTTGTGCCCATGGGTGAATAAAATAATGAGCGCGTGCATGATAGAGCTGTTTCCAAGTAAGGGTATAAGGAGATGGATCACCCTCTGAACGTAAAAGAACTAATTCAATTTGGCTTTGCCAATCGTGTTGATTTAATATATCTACTAGCGGTGTATGTATAGGTGTTTGATTCGCTTCGGCCAATATCAAAATGCGATCAGCTTGGTGCAAGCAGCGTTTAGACCAGTCATCACCATTTTTGTGAGCAGCATAAAGTACGTAGCAATGTTTTTCTTCTAAGCTAGCCAACCATTCTCTTAATTTTAAATCATCATGCCCATAATCAAGAGGCGTTTGGCTAAATCCAATTCCAAATAGGGCATCGACATGAGCAGCCGTGACTAAACGTACGTGAGGCCAACGTTGTAAATGCTCAGTAAGCTTTTCTGCTAAATGAATTGCTGGGATCTGAGAAGACACTGGAATAATCGATAAGGTACGATTATGGCTCATAGGATGAGCATGTTGTAACTCAGGCTGAGTACGAGCAATAATTAATTGAGATAAGGCAAATAAGGTATCGGTTTGGTCGTGAAGGAAATCTATAAATTGTTGTCGGGGAATTACCAAAAGCGTTGTATCCCGCATTGCTTTGACTGAACCATGATGGGGTTGATTAGAAATTACGCCCATTTCTCCAAGGATCTCATAACGATCTAAATAAGTTGATAAATTTGAAGCGGTCGTTAATTTAATGCGCCCATAAACGACAATATACAGATGAGAAGCGGGATCATTGAGATTGTAAAGTTGCTGTCCTGTCTGTAAATATCTAATTGAACAATCATGAGCGAGCTTAACCAAGCTAGGTTCATCTAAATGTGAGAAAACGCTGACTTTCCTAAGTGTTTCTATAATATCCATATGATTTAATTTTCTTTATTTTCTATTTATTTAATAAAGTGTCAGGCTGCTTTACAAGTCCGATTAAGTAAAATAAAAGCCTATTTTTAAGTTTTTTTGTATTTCATTTTCCTTTTAGAGTCGCAATAAAAAAGCCAGTTCTTATCGACTGGCTTTTTAGAAATCTTTTAAATATTTATGCAATTTGTACAGGAATGCAGTTTGCCGTGTGATTGACTGTATTGTCTGGATTTGCATAAACCAAACGTGGTTTGTGGAGGTTTGCTTCTACTTCAGTGAAATCACCAAAAGTTGCAATAATTACTAAATCACCGACATCAGCTTGGTGTGCTGCGCCACCATTCACTGAAATAATACCTGAGTCATCTTCACCACGAATTGCATAAGTTGTGAAGCGTTTGCCGTTCGTTACGTTCCATACGTGGATTTCTTCGTATTCACGAATCCCTGCTAAGTCCATTAATACACCATCAATTGCACAAGAACCTTCATAATGAAGTTCTGCATGAGTGACAACTGCACGGTGAATTTTACATTTTAATAAACGAGATAGCATGGCTAGCGTCTCCTGAGTAAGACCTAAGATGAATATCTTATTGGTTGACTTGTCACGTTTCCCGCTGGCGATAGGCGGTTTGATGCGCATTTTGCGCTTAAAAATGCAATATGGCAAGCGTGATTGATCAACAATTCAGTTTAAATTTAAGCGGGTTTGTATGCATTAATTTGATTCATTGCCTGTGAAACTTGTCCGTCGACAAGCATTTTCACTTTTGATAAGGCATGATCAATTGCTGCATCCATTAAAGCTTGTTCACTGCTAGGAGCTTTGCCAAGCACATGACCAGAAACACGTTCTTTAGAACCAGGATGTCCAATTCCTATGCGTAAGCGATGGAAATTAGCACCAATATGTGGAACGATGTCGCGAAGACCATTATGTCCGCCATGCCCACCACCTGATTTTAAACGAATAATGCCAGGATCCATATCGAGTTCATCATGAGCAACAAGGATTGCTTCAGGTGCAACTTGATAAAATTTGGCAAATGGTACGACACTTTGACCAGAACGGTTCATGAAAGTGGTAGGTAAGAGTAAACGTACGTCATGACCATCAATTTGACCACGACCGCTGTATCCATGAAATTTTGGATCAGCCTTTAAAGAAATACCATAACGATCTGCAAGCTGTTCTACGAACCAGAAACCTGCATTATGGCGGGTTTGGGCATATTCCTTACCAGGATTACCCAAACCAACAATTAGCGAAATATTTGACACTAATTTACGCCTTTAACACTTATGCGCGTTTGAAGTCAGCGTGCATAGGTGTGTTTTTAGCTGGGTGACGTTGTAACGCTTGGATTTTAACGTTTTCAACTTTATCACCGATTTTGATTTCGATAACTTCTTCGAAGAAAGCGTTGTTTTCTAAAGCTTTAACGATTTCACGAAGCTCTAAAGTAACGGCTACAGGCTCAGCGCTACCACCATAGATGATTGCTGGGATTTGAGCAGCGTGGCGAAGGCGGCGGCTCGAACCTTTCCCTTGTTGTGCTACTTCACGTGCTTGAGCGTTTAATACGAAGTTTGCCATGGGCATATCCTCATTGAGTTTGAGTAACTAAACTTGCGACCAGTTTAGTGATAGAAAAACCCTAGCGAGCTAGGGTTTAAGAAAAAAAGCTGGGCTATTATAGATAACTATCGAACATAGCGCTAATAGATTCTTCGTTATTGATACGACGAATTGTTTCAGCAACCATGCTTGCAACAGAAACTTGGCGAATTTTACCTAGGTTCGCTGCTTCATCTGAAAGAGGAATCGTGTCAGTAACAACGAGTTCATCAATAACAGAGTTACGAAGGTTATCAATCGCTTTGCCTGATAAAACAGGGTGAGTCGCATAAGCAATCACTCGACGAGCACCAAATTGTTTCAGTGCATCTGCAGCTTTGCAAAGCGTACCTGCTGTATCTACCATGTCATCAACAATGACACAGTCACGATCTTTTACATCACCAATCAAATGCATCACTTGTGACTCATTTGCTTTTTGGCGACGTTTATCAATGATAGCTAAATCGATATCACCTAACTGTTTTGCAACAGCACGTGCACGAACAACACCACCTACGTCAGGAGATACAACCATTAAGTTGTCATGTTGTTGTTGACGTAAATCAGCTAACAACGCTGGCGTACCATAGATGTTATCAACTGGGATATCGAAGAAACCTTGAATTTGGTCTGCGTGTAAGTCGATCATTACCACACGGTCAATACCTACAGTTGTCAGCATGTCTGCAACAACTTTTGCAGTAATTGGAACACGAGCAGAACGTGGACGACGATCTTGACGTGCATAACCGAAATACGGAATGACTGCAGTGATACGACCAGCACTTGCACGACGCAAAGCATCAGCCATGACCAAGATTTCCATCAGGTTATCGTTGGTTGGCGCACAAGTAGATTGAACGATAAAAACGTCTTTACCACGAACATTTTCAGTAATTTCAACTGAAATTTCACCATCAGAAAACTTGCTTACAGAAGCAGCACCGAGAGGGATATGTAAATGGCTTACGACTTTTTGGGCGAAATGTGGATGAGCACTTCCACTAAAAACGACAAGATTGGGCATGAAGCACCCTTGGCGGTTGGCTTATAATGAATTTGGATGGCAGGGGCGGCTGGATTCGAACCAACGGATGCCGAGATCAAAACCCGGTGCCTTACCACTTGGCGACGCCCCTAATGCGGCAGAACTTTAATCGTTTTGTATGATAATGTCAATATAATTGAGCAAGTATCGATATAAAACAAGTCTGTCTAAAGATATGGCAGGGGCGGCTGGATTCGAACCAACGGATGCCGAGATCAAAACCCGGTGCCTTACCACTTGGCGACGCCCCTAATTTGATAATATGTAATGGCAGGGGCGGCTGGATTCGAACCAACGGATGCCGAGATCAAAACCCGGTGCCTTACCACTTGGCGACGCCCCTATATATTACATATATCTACAGATGAAAATTGGCAGGGGCGGCTGGATTCGAACCAACGGATGCCGAGATCAAAACCCGGTGCCTTACCACTTGGCGACGCCCCTAACATGTAACTGAAAAATTTCTTAAAGGAGATTCTGCTAAACTATTGACCAAGTAAGCTTTACAAGGCGCGTTTTGCAAAATTTTCTTTATATCCATTTCACTTGTTACTTCAATAAAAACACAAGCACCTGTACCTGTAAGCTTTGCTAGACCAAATTGATCTAAATATTGCATTGCTTCTTCTACTTCAGGATATAACTGTCGAGCCAAAGGTTCAAAGTTATTTCCAAAATTAAAAGGTTCTAACTGATAGGCGCAAAATGTAGTGATCTTAGAATCTCTTGTCAATGTTTTTTGTGAAAAAAGCGCTTGAGTGCTGATAAAACAGTCAGGTTTTAAAATTATGAATTGTTTTTGAGCTAAGTCTATGAATGATAAATGTTCACCTATGCCTTCTGCCCATGCATTTCGACCAAAAATAAAGATAGGTACATCTGCACCCAACTGCACACCATAATCAGCTAATTGCTGTTCATTTAAACCGCATTGCCACAGTTGATTCAGTACGATGAGTGTGGTGGCAGCATTAGATGAACCGCCGCCAAGACCAGCACCCATAGGAATATTTTTCTCGATTTGAATATTTAACCCACATGGTTCTTTTGCATGGGGTTTGAGTAATTGTGCTGCACGATAGATTAAGTTTTGTTCAAGAGCAACCTCGTTTAAGCCTTCAATTAGAATCATTCCATTTGCAATTGGCTCAAAAGTCATCCAATCATATAAATCAATCAGTTGAAAAATAGTTTGTAATTCATGATAACCATTGTCTCGACGACCAGTGATGTGCAGAAATAAATTCAATTTAGCAGGGGAAGGTACTCTAATCATAAAAGAATCTAATCTATCGGTTTTGAATCACCATTGTAATACGGTTTTCTTTATCGTCAGCAAGTGCTTGCTTCAACAAAAGTTTATTTGGAAGGATTTGCTTATCGTTATAGCTAAAATCAACAGTCCAGCCATCTTCAATGAGCTGTTTCAAGCGATTTTGTTCGTCTTTGCTCGCTTGAGCATTTTGCGTCGCAGGCTTCGCTTGTACCCAGTAGGCAAGGTGCATAATCGGTGCCTGCCAACCTGTCGCTTTTTCCAGTAATTCTTCAGGTGTAGCTGCTGTAATCAGACCTGTTTTGGCACTATTTAAAGTGACTTGACCTGGTTTGCCTTCAATCTGGGTTTTCCCAACACCTAAAATTCCAGTCAGTTCAATATCAAATTGATCTTGTTGTTGAACCCATGTAAAAAAAGCACTGCCAGACTGTTGTGGTGTACGTACACCTATTTTACCTTGTAAGCTAAAGTTATTTTCATCTTGCACTTGTGGTGAAGCAATTATCTTATTTGGTTGGCTTAGATGTTGGCAGCCTGTTAATACTAGAACACTACTGCTACATATCGCGACACATAATTTTGAAAACAAGCGCATGTATTTAACTCTTTTTTACAGTGATAGGTAAGATTAAGCTATCAAGTTGTTGTAATTGTGGGGCATTTGCATGTTTTTGTTTCAATTGCTGTAAAACCTCACTAAATTGTGTGAGTGCGCCTTGCATATACAGCGCTTTAGCATAGCGAACTCCAATATTGATATTTTGGCTGATTGAATAGGCTTGTCCCAAGACTTTGGCTGCGGTATCAAAATCATTCTGTAGAAAAGCGATATAGCCCAATGTATCGAGAATAGAGGCTTGTTCAGGTGCAAAGTTGAGCGCTAGTTCTGCATATTTTCGTGCTTCTTTTAGACGACGATTTTGCAATGCTAATGTATACGCATAAGCG
Source organism: Acinetobacter sp. AG1 (assembly GCF_001005525.1). Lineage (NCBI taxonomy): Bacteria > Pseudomonadati > Pseudomonadota > Gammaproteobacteria > Moraxellales > Moraxellaceae > Acinetobacter > Acinetobacter sp. AG1. Next base: position 182,851 of record NZ_LBMZ01000123.1, read on the forward strand.
TTTAAATAGGTCGGGCTATTGGGTTCAATAATTAAAAGTTGCTTCAAAGTTTTATCTAATTTATCCCGATCGGTATAAGGATCCAGCAATAATACTTCTGCATAAATTAGTTCAGGATCATCGGGTAAGCTCTTAATCGCTTCATCTAGCAATACTAAAGCTGCTTTTTTATTGTCCATCTTTTTTAAAATATCAGCTTGAGCTTGATAGAGAAAACTTGCATGTTGTGGATAATTCACCCGCTCTTGTGTAAGAAAGCGTAAAGCATCATTCAATTGCCCTTGCTTTTCGAAAATAGTGACCATATTGCGTCGCGAAACGATATATAAACTGCCATCTACGAGCCGATAATAGGCTTTTGCGGTTTCATAATGTTGTTTGCGTTGTGCATTGATTGCAAGATAGTAATAAGCTTCATTCTGATATTTTGCTGAAGAGCGTAATTCAACTAAATATTGTTCAGCTTTTTCGTATTGTTTTAAATCAATACTGGTTAAGCCGGCAATAAATAAAGCTTCTTCAGTTTTTGGATAATCTTTGATAATACTTTCAAGCTTATCTAATGCTTGCTGCTGTTGATTGATTTGAATGTAATAGCGAGCTTCCGCTAATCGTATATCAATATTGGTTTTATTTTTCCGACTGGCTTGTGCAAACCATTTTTGTGTTTCAGCATCGTCGCGTAAAGCCATTAATAGATTGGCTTTCATCAGAATGAAACTGGTCGATTTTGAACGTTTACGTAAGGCTTTATTGATATTATTTAATGCTTGCTCATATAAGCCATCTTGCGCCTCTAATCCAGCGATTAAAGCCAAGATAGAAGGATTTTCACGTTCTTTACTGGTACGTAAGGCATTTAATAAAATTTCACGATCTTGTGCTTGTTCGGGTGCAATCCCTGCCAAAATTTGTTCGAGATCAGCAGTTGGGTCAATATTTAAGATCTTATCTAATGTTTTAGCTGCCAATTCATATTCATGGGTTTTCAGAGCAATATGTGATAAGTAAAATAAAGCAGGAACATCTTTGGGTTCTTGTTCTACCCAGTGTGTTGCAATATCTAATGCAGATTGAAAATCGTTATATTCTAAGGCGACATCTAAAGCACGCTGTTTGATTGTGGTTGAATTACTTCGAATTGCCAGCACTGTATAATTGTGTAATGCAGTTGCAATATCATCATAAGCAAGAGAAAATTCAGCAACCATACTTTGTTGTAATGCGTTGTCAAAGCTTTTATCTGCATACATGTCGTGTATTGCTTGTGCAGAGACATACGAGCTCATGCTACCTAACAACAAGATTGTGGTAGAATACCGTCGAATCGTCTTGCCGCTAAAAAGGGTACGGCGATATAGCTGACGCAATTTTTATTGATCCAAAGTAATGCTTTTTATGACACCGATGTTGCACAATAACATAAATTTAGCGAAATGATGATCTGATATGTCTTTCTTTGCATTGGGTGTCAACCATCAAACAGCTTCTGTTGAACTTCGTGAACAAATCGCTTTCAATGCAGAGCGATTAGCTGCGCTATTGCTTGAACAAAATAAACATTCACCTTTGAATGATTTAGTTGTTGTATCAACTTGTAATCGCACTGAAGTTTATGCCATGACAGAAGATGCTGATAGTGTTCTGACTTGGTTAGCCCAAGTGAATAATATTGATGTAAAACAGTTAATTCATCATGTTTATCGTTACGAAAATGCCCAAGCTGTTACACATTTGATGCGTGTTGCAAGTGGTTTAGACTCTTTGATGTTGGGTGAGCCGCAAATTTTAGGGCAAGTCAAAAGTGCTTTGGCTTTGTCTAAAGACGCACAAACTGTGTCACCTGAACTGAATAGTGTTTTTGAGTATGCTTTTTATGCAGCGAAACGTGTTCGTTCAGAAACCTCTGTAGGTAGCCATGCTGTTTCAATGGGGTATGCAGTTGCTCAGTTAGCATTGCAAGTATTTAGTCGCCCTGAAAAGTTAACGGTTATGGTAGTTGCCGCAGGTGAAATGAATAGTTTGGTTGCTAAGCATTTAGCGGAAATGGGGGTGGCAAAAATTCTAATTTGTAACCGTAGCCGTGAGCGTGCTGATTTATTGGCACAAGAAATTGCTCATCAAGTTGAGGTTGAAATTATTCCTTTTGCTGAACTTGCCCAAAATTTATATAGAGCAGATGTTGTCTCGAGCTGTACAGGGAGTTTACATCAAGTTATTCAATATTCAGATGTTAAAGCCGCACTTAAAAAACGTCGCTATCAGCAAATGTTGATGGTCGATTTGGCTGTTCCACGTGATATTGATCCGAAAGTCGAATCATTAGATAACGTATATTTATACGGTGTGGATGATTTACAAAGTGTGATTGATGAAAATTTAGCGCAACGTCGTCAGGCGGCTGTTGAGGCTGAAATTATGGTGAATCAATTGGCTACTCAATTGATGACCCAACAAAAAGTGAAAGAGGCGAGTAGCACCATTCAAGCTTATCGTCAGCACAGTGAAGAAGTTAGTCAAAAAGAGTTGGCACATGCTTTGGAATCGTTGCAACATGGTCATGACGCAGAGCAGGTGATGCAGGAGTTTGCTCATCGCCTATCACAGAAACTTATGCACCCAACTTCTATTTTATTAAGAGAAGCTGCTAAAGCTGAAAATCCAGATTATTTTGAATGGTTACAGCAACATCTACAGGATGTGTTTGAGCATGAGCGTAAACCGAGACAGTAACTTAGCTTAGGACAATAACTTCAAGCTAATCTGTTTTGTTAATTCATTTAATTGTTGACGTAAATTGCGTGATTCAATGAGTGAGATAGGTGATCTCAGTTTTAATTTTAAATATTTTTCTTGTAAATTTAATGAAAAGTCCTTAGCCAATTTATCAGCAATCTCAGGTGCTTGAGTTAATGATTCAATATTGGTTCTCTGCATAACATCGGCAATCTCATGACTATAACGACTACATGCACCGAGTACGTAATAGGTTGCTAATTCCTGATCATCCGGTAAATCATCAAATACAATATTTAGCACCGCTAAAACTTTAGCCAGCAGCTCAGTTTGGTCAATCACTGCCAGTAATTCTTCAAAATGAATATAGAGAAATGGGTGATGCATTAAAATTGCGATTGCAAAATCTTCATCTTTGGTTTGAATATTAAAAGATAAAGAGGCATCGTGGCTGATTTGAGGGGTAAAGCGTTTGCCTAGACCGAGTTTCTCACGGAAAGACTGACTCAGCAAATAACGGAATGAGCCATGTTTAGGTAATAACTCTGTTAATTCACGTAGTTCTCCCATGACTAAACTTTTACCTTCAGGCGTGCTAACGTCATGCTGTCCTGTTAAATGAGCAAACACAAAGTCAGATAAAAGTGGTGCCTGTTGTAATAATTTTTGGAAGTTTTCTAAGCCTTCACGACGAATCAATGAGTCTGGATCATGTTCATTCGGAAGCACAAAGAATTTTAATTCACGACCATCATTGAGTAAGGGTAGCGCAATTTCTAAGGTGCGTCGTGCTGCTTTCTGTCCCGCAGCATCCCCGTCAAAGGCAATCGTAATACGAGAATTTTGTTTAAATAGGGTGGTTAAATGATCCGCATTACTGGCTGTTCCCAGTGTTGCGACAGCACCGTTGATACCATATTGCTGCAATGCAATCACGTCCATATAGCCTTCGACCATTAACCAATCGTTGGCTTTGAGTTTACGACCTTCATACAAACCATAAAGCAATTGATTCTTGTGGAATACCTCTGAATCTGGTGAGTTAATATATTTAGGTTTAATTTCATCATTGAGCGCACGACCACCAAAACCAACCACGCGACCTTTATGATCGCGGATCGGAAAAATTACCCGCTCACGTAATAAATCAAAATCTCGACCGCTATCACTAGAACGAATCAAACCCAACTGTTTCAAACCTTCAATATCTTGTGGGAAGGCTTTTTCTAAATGCTGCCAATCCTCTGGTGCATAACCCAAACGCCAAAATTGAATCGTTTGTGCCGATAAGCCACGTTGCTTAAAATAATTTTGTGCTTTTTGACTTATTGGGAGTTGACGTTCATAAAACTGAGCAACGTTTTCCAATAAGTCATAGAGATTACCTTCTTGAACTTGTTCATTCATATAAAAGGATGGATCAAATTGAGCAAAAGGATCATCCATAACGCGATCTATATCGACAAAATGCCCATCTAAAAATTCGTCTGCTACAGAGATAGGTGCTAGATTTTCAGCGACTGGCGTGTTTGTTGGTTGAGCCGCTGCAATTTGTTGAGGACTGCGTTTATAAGAAAGTTTTTTATTGTCGTGATTATCTTTCGGTAATTCGATGCCTGTCTGATTAGACAAGTCTTTCATTACATCGACAAAGTTACGACTGTCAATGTCCATGAGGAAGCGAATCGCATTACCATTGGCTTGACACCCAAAGCAATGATAATACTGCTTATCTCTATATACATGGAATGATGGAGATTTTTCCTGATGGAATGGGCAACAGCCCGAGTAAGTACGCCCAGTCTTTTTTAACTTCACACGTTGACCGATTAAATCGACGATATCAGTTCGATCTAAGATTTGATCAATCGTATGTTGTGGAATTGCCATGTGCATTTAACCATTTTGGACTGAGAGATAACATCTTCGTTGAAGTCAGTGTGTCAGAATTCATTGTTGCATAAAATGAAAAACAGGCAAGGGGAGACTTGCCTGTTTTATGGTTTTGATGAGTGCAAATTAATTTGCAGCATCAGCCCCCGAAGTTTCTTTGGTCTCAGGCTTATCTAATAGCCCGAAGCTTAAACGGTTCATCCAACTTGGTTTATCGGTTGGTTCTTCAATAGGAGCAGAATCAATTTCTTCGGTTGTCGGTTTATCTAATAAACCAAGGCTCAAACGATTTGTTAAGCTGCGTTGCTCAGTTTCACCATTGGTTTGTTCTTTTACTTGTACCGTTTTAGATTCGCGGCCAAGCAACCCTAAAGTGGCACGATTGACCCAACTACCTTCTTTACGAGCAGCACGAAGATTTACTTCACCATTTGCCTTAACTAAATTTGGATAGTTCAGTTTTAAAAGATCAATATATTGTTGAGACGTGGCTTGATCGCCTAATTTTTGATAGCTATAAGCTAATGTTGCAAGTGCTTCAGGTGTTTGTGGTGTTTGTGGATAGTGTTCAATCACCCATTGTGCGCGTTCAGCAGCAGCCAACCATGCTTTACGTTGAATATTGAAACGTGCCGCATTCATTTCACTTTCAGCCAATTCTTGACCGATAAATTTCATACGTTGTGCAGCATCTACTGAATATTGGCTACTTGGGAAACGACGAATCAAATCTACAAAGTTTTGATAAGCAACTTTAACGTAGCTCACATCACGATGTGATTGTTGTAATGACGTATAACGAATCAAACTGTCGTAATTCATTTCCATGTTGGCTACACCCCGAACATAGTAGGCGTAATCAACATTTGGATGTTGTGGATTTAAACGAATGAAACGATCTGCGAGTGCAATCGTACCTTCATAATCTTTTTGTTTAAATTTGGCGTAGAGGAGTTCAAGTTGTGCTTGTTGAGTGTATTGTCCAGTTGGATAATACGTATCTATCGCTTCAAGTGATTTAACAGCATCGGTATATTGATTACGTTCAAGTGATTTTTGTGCTTTTTCAAAATAGACTTGTTCACTTGACTGTGGGCCTTTATCAACCACTTCTTTTTTGCTTGGATTACTGCTACAACCAACAAATACAGACGCTACGCCTAAAGATAAAGCCAATATGGTAATTTTATAATGGGGTAGCGACATAAAAATTCCTCTGCTTTTGGGACAATAAGCTACAATGGTGCTATTAAACCATTTTTGTATCGATCATCAAAATGACTTCAACACAATCTTCCAATTCAAACCTTTCTGAGACAGATTTCTTACTTGAAGATTCTGTCGATGCAGATAATCATAATTCTGATGCAACTGCAACACGTTTATCGTTGCAAATTCAACTCGATGAAGAGTATCTAGGTCAGCGTATTGATCAGGTTGCCGCATTGGTTTGGAGCGAGTTCTCTCGTGAAAAGCTCAAGCAATGGATGAAAGATGGGCATCTGTTGGTAAATGGTAACATTGTAAAACCTAAATATCGTTGCGAAGGCAATGAATTGCTTACGCTAAATGTTGAGTTAGAAGCCCAAACCTCGAGTCAACCTGAAAACATTCCTCTTAATATTGTCTATGAAGACGATGATATTATTGTGATTAATAAAGAAGTTGGCATGGTGGTTCATCCTGGTGCTGGTAATCCTACAGGTACTTTGGTCAATGCCTTGCTTTATCATGCACCGAAACTGGTCGAGCTTTCACGTGCAGGTTTAGTACATCGTATTGATAAAGACACCAGCGGTTTATTGGTTGTTGCAAAAACATTGGAAGCCCAATTTTCTCTCAGTAAACAACTTGCGAAAAAAACCGTTTATCGTGTTTATGATTTAGTTGCATATGGAAATATTATTGCGGGTGGCACGATTGATGAGCCAATTAAACGTCACCCAGTCGATCGTGTCAAAATGGCGATCTTACCGGGTGGACGTGATGCAGTAACACATTACAATGTGAAAGAGCGTTTCCGCGACTTTACTCGTATTCAGGCTCAACTTGAAACAGGACGTACCCATCAAATTCGTGTGCATTTTAGTTATCTTGGACATGGTTTGGTAGGTGATCCCGTTTATGTCAATCGTGTACGTTTCCCTGCTGGTGCATCAGAAGTCTTAATTGACATGTTACGCAGTTTTAAACGTCAAGCTTTACATGCAGCAAAATTAGGTTTAGTGCATCCGCGTACTGGTGAAGAAATGATGTTTGAAGCGCCATGGCCAGAGGATTTCACTCAATTGGTTGAAGTACTTCGCCAAGAGAATGAAGCGTATTAAAAAGTTCTCTTTAAATAAAGGGAGATGTGTTCAGCTTCTCCCGTTCAAAAGCTAAGAGATATATTCTGGTAAGAGGACGGATTTTATGGAATTTGTACAAGGTTTGCCCAAAGGGGTATATGTTGGGCAAACAGGTATTCAGCATCCTCAAACGATTGCAACTCAAAATGAAAATCTATCAGGATTTAATCTGGCTTTGCACGTGAATGATGATGCACAACGTGTTCAGCAACATCGGATGCTATTGTTGAATGAGTTGTCTGCATTTGGTGTAGATAAAATCACGTGGATGACACAAACGCATAGCAGCATTTGTCATACCATTAACGAGCAAATTCCATTTATTGCACTTGAAGGTGATGGCTTAGTCACACAGCGCGCAGGTCATGCCTTAATGATGATGACTGCTGATTGTTTGCCTATTGTATTGGGTAATAACGAAGGTACAGAAGTCGCTAATCTGCACGCAGGTTGGCGTGGTTTGGCTAATGGAATTGTCGAAAATACCGTGACTGAAATGAAATCTCAGCCAACTTGGGCGTGGTTAGGCGCTGCGATCAGCCAACCTTGCTTTGAAGTCGGGGCTGAAGTAAAAGCCATTTTCTGTGAGAAATATCCTGAATTAGCCGTTGCTTTTATTTCAGGTCAAATTGAAGGTAAATATCAGGCTGATTTGTATGGAATTGCCCGATTTATTTTAAACAGTTTAGGTGTAGAAACAGTATTAGATGGTGATCAATGCTCGTATCAACAAGACCAAGATTATTTTTCTTATCGACGTGATGCTAAAACGGGGCGGATGGCGACCTTTGTATTTATGCAATAAATCATATTTGGAGTATTGTTGATTCACCTTGTGACATTCAAAAATGTTAAACTTGATTTAATTCATTGGTTTTTAAATTCTCCATGTCTGTTATTGAGCAAATTACTCCCCAAATCAAAGTTTGTGTGATTTACCATAGTCCTTATGGGCACACAGCTAAGGTTGCACAACATATCGCACATGGCGCTGAACAAGCGGGAGCCGAAGTGCATCTACTTTCTGTGGCTGCACCGCAATGGGATTTATTAGATCAAGCAGATGTAATCGTGATGGGATGTCCAACCTATATGGGGAGTCTTACATCAGCATTGAAACAGTTCATGGAAGATTCTTCTAAACGCTGGTTGGCACGTACATGGCAGGGGAAATTGGCTGCTGGTTTTACTAACGGTGGTGGCCTCAGCGGAGACAAATTGGCGGTATTACAGCAAATTAATTTATTTGCGATGCAACATGGCATGTTATGGGCTGGTTTGCCATTTATGCCAACAGGAAGAAGCCCATTGGATATTAATCGGATGTCGAGCTTTCTAGGTTTAATGACGCAGTCCGATAATGCTAGCGTTGAAATTACACCGCCCGAAGGGGATTTAGAAACTGCACGCAAGTTTGGCAAATATTTGGCTGAACTGCGATTAAAACATGTGGTGATTTAATACTTCATAATAAAAAACCTCCGAATTGGAGGTTTTTTATTATTTATGCAACATTCGTGCTTTATCACGTTGCCAATCACGGTCTTTTTCAGTTGCACGTTTGTCGTGTAATTGCTTACCTTTAACAAGTGCGATTTCTAGTTTAACCAAATGACCTTTCCAATAACATGCTAAAGGTACACATGAATAGCCTTTTTGATTGACAGCACCCAAAAGTTTTTCTAGTTCGCGACGAGAAAGCAATAACTTACGTGTTCGTGTAGATTCAGGAACCACATGCGTTGATGCCGATAATAACGGCTGAATTTGCGAACCGAATAAGAAGGCTTCACCATTTTTAAAAATGACATAACTTTCGGACAGAGTCATACGACCTGCACGTAAAGACTTAACCTCCCAACCTTGGAGGGACATGCCTGCTTCAAATTTTTCTTCGATAAAGTAATCGTGACGCGCTCTTTTATTTTGAGCAATCGTGCCACCATTATGTTTTTTTACAACAATCTTGTTCATCTCAACCTTTTGAAAATGAATAATTAAATTCTGGAGTTTTTTCGAGTTACCCGTTTAGTTACCCGTTTTAAAAGGCTCTTAATCTAAAAAGAAAGCCTGCATTAGCAGGCTATCATATCAGAATTTTACTTGTGTTTTTCTACAACTAATTTAACACTTGATTCGTGCCAAAAGACTTCTTTCTCGCTAACTCTGATTGGCTGCGGAATTTCACCTTTTTTAATCATTCGATAAAACTTGGTTCTGCCAATAGAAAGAAGCGCCATAAACTCTCTTGCTCGAATTCTACGATCAATTTTAAAGTTATGTGCAATACCCATTTTACGCACCCTCCAAACTTTGAACTTTGACTTTTGTATACAAAACACTAAATGTCGGTTCTACGCATCCAATTCTGTATAGAGCATCAGTCCCTGTAAGGTAGATTCTGAGTTGCTTTATTTGCTCTCTGAATGACTGAGTTTTTTTGTGAAAAAGGTGACTCTGCATATATCCATTCAACAGCGATGGGTCATAGAAGATTTGGTAACCGTGAGTTTGTTCAACAGATAGCTTTATTTTTTCAAAAAAACTTAAGTCTGTTAGATGTGTAGGGCTATCCAAGAAATCACGTTTTGTTAGAACAATAAAACGTAACCTCATTTGTTTGTAGAGTAATGGCTCTTTTTTCAAAAAGATTGCCAGTAATTGTTCACCATCCAAATTATTGATGAAGCCATTTTTTACATCCTCAATAAACTGATCTAATTGAGGGGAATTAAGTTGAGATGAATCCATCATAGATATGAATTCATGAAATGCAAATCCATTTGATTCTTTCTGAACCGCTTTGAGGGCGCTGCTAAGTTCTTGATCACTAAACTTATGAGCATAATCCCAACCTTCTATTAACTCATTGAAATGATGAGTCTGCTGAAGGTCTTGAAAATGACGAATGAAGTTGAAAGCCCTTACCGGATCACTCCTCCAAGAAAACTGTTGATATTGACCAACCAATCCATATTGCTTTGCCAATTCAATGCATAGGTGTAGTTTAGGGTGTAGCATTAAATTCATGAGGCTATTCGCCCATGGTAAATAATGTACTGACTCTATCGACTTTATTAACTTGTCTACATTTTCAGGCAGAGCTAGATGGGTCAAACGGTACGTAGGAAAGACAGGTTGGCTGGGTAAACGAACTTTCGATAATTCATTACTCACTTGTGCGATCACAACTGGGCTTAGATGTGGTTGAATGGCTTTCATCATATTGTTCATATATGCTGAATGTAGCAGAGGAGCATCATTTTTCTTCAACAACATATCATTTACCTCCACTTTTTTTATTTACAGGAGACAGTGGCGATAATTGGCGTGGTCGACCAGCATTGCTGGTTTTTTTTGGCTTCTGGCTTTTTTGCAGCGATCTATATTCAGATGAATTCAGTGCTCTGAAAATGAAAGCTTGATCTGCTTTACACAGGTATTGAAGACATTCGTCTAAAACCATACGTTTTTCACTATCGAGGTAGTTAATCATACCGATTCCTAATCTTTTATATTTGTGTTTTGCCATTTGGCAGTTATAGGTGCAGCCATTACCGTGCGTGAGTTTTTTCCAGTACTCCGTAATCTCATATGCGTAGTAGCCATCTTTTTGGCATTCATTGCCCGAAAGTATCAGTATGGCGTGAGCATGAAATCCTTTCTTGATACCGTGTTCAAATTTGAAGATGTATGCCTTGATCTTACTCAAAATTGAATTATGTCTACGGTTGTTCAAGAACTGTCTCAGTAACTCTTTTAGCAACACAAGCTTGTCTAAAGAATGAAACTCATGTTTAAGGTCATCAACATGATCGCTAGATTTTACGATCTCATCTGGAATTTTGAATCCAAAATCAATGCGTAACACCAAAAGCTTTGACCATCGTTCAAAGCAAGCATCTATCAGTTTGCGACATCCCTTTAATTGAGTAACACTCTTTTGAGTCCGTTTTTGAATAGCGACTTTGGTTTTCTCGCTATTCATACGCTCACGAATCAGTTGAAAGAAACGATTCAATAAGTTAGCTCTCATTTGAAGATACATCAGACTTTCCTGACGATTTTCAAACAGTCCAAACAAATTAATATCGCTGTCTAATAGGTCTAATGCCTCATAGAAGCATGAGATTTCTTGACTTACCTGAAAGTCTTCAAGTTCCTTTTCATAGATTCCTGTAAGTTCATCAAATACAGGGATGAATGGGCGAAACCAGTCAGGGTAGGAAAAGATCCCGTTCAACGCATCAACTGACTCAACGGTCGCTGCTAATCTGTTTTGCTTTACAGCACTCCCAGACCAGCGATGTGATGTTCAGCATTACCTTAATACGAAACTCACGATATAAAACCGTAGCATCGAGTGAAGATGATGGTGACAACTGATAGGTCGAGTCCGTGAGCAGTGGAAAAATCTCAGTCTCATCAAGTTCTCGGTACTTGTGTAGTCTGGGGTTAGCTTTATGCAACTTTTCCATAAGCTCGCGAGTCTTAATGGGACCATTGTGTAATTGGTTAGACTTCGTTTTGACACCTTTAGTAAAACGAATTGGTGTTATTTTTCTCTTAATGGTCATGAGCTCACCTTTTCCTGTTCTAGCGAAGTTGGTGGGAGACACTCTCTAGGATTGAGAAAGGTTATTATGCTTAGGTTGTGTAAGCATACTCGAATTACATTTAGCGTTGTAGACAAAGCTTTGAATGTGAAGTATGTTTTAATTAACTTAAGATGAAGATAAGCTATTGTAAATAATAGTATTATCCTATATTTTTTTTGGGGTGATTGAGCTAAAAATGCCCCTTGCGAAAGGCATTTTTGCTGTGAATCAGGATTGATTTTGATGTACATAATTACCAACTTTTAATCAATATAAATTGAAGAAATTTTGTGTCACCCAAACGACTAATTGCACCTGTCACATGCATTAGCTTGGGCTTGGTAATAACTTTACTTTTCTGGAAAAAATGAGTTGAGAACTCTCCTAGAAAATATTTTTTTTTATTATTTATTATTTATTAATGGTTTACGAATATATTGTGATTTTAATTCAGCATCTGCTCTGATAATACTTTTAAGCAATTCAAAATAATGGTCTTCGCTATATTGAAAATTGTGCTGATAAGATTGCTGATCAGCATGAATAATTTGCGTTATTTTTTCCGTAAGCAATACCCTTAATTTTTCTGCGGCTTCATTGATACTTTTGTATT
>NZ_LBMZ01000072.1:0-14001 GCF_001005525.1 Acinetobacter sp. AG1
CAGTATTCTTTTATTCTACTTAGGTGTCGCATTCGCCTATTTCATTACCCTACCTGCTATTTTGCATTTCTTTATTAGCGTGTCTCCTGAAACTGTTGCACCTATGACAGATATTAATAGCTATCTAAGCTTCTGCTTAAAACTATTCTTGGTTTTCGGTTTTACCTTTGAAATTCCAATCATTACTCTAGTTCTGATTTTGATTGGTGTCGTGAGTACACAAAGCCTCGTTGAAAAACGCCGTTTTATTGTTGTTGGATGCTTTTTCGTAGCTATGTTTGTAACACCACCTGATGCATTATCCATGATTATGCTGGCTGTTCCGATGTGGATGCTATTTGAAATCGGTTTACTTTTTGGAAAAATATTAGAAAAGCGCAAAGCAGTTTCAGAATAATAATATCTCTGTTCAATCCCTGAATAACCTCAGGGATTTTTTTATTTTAAATTTATATTTTTTATATATTTATAAAAATTAAATTGTCTTCAAACTGCCTTAAAAGTGTCAAAAAATTGTCATCTATCAAACATAAAATCAATCTAGATTTATTTACCATTTATTAAAGATATGGATTTATTATGACAGCCAATACAAATCAGCCAAGTCGTCGTGATATTTTAAAGTGGTTCGCGGGTGTTCCGTTTTTACCACTAGGGGCAATGGGCACAGCAGCAGCTTTAGCAGGTTGCAATGATAATAACGATACTACCGTTACGCCAACCGTACCTGCTGCAAAATTTAAAAATGCAAAATTTACACCTATGGCGGCACCTTCAACTGTACCAGAGATGGCTACCACTTCAGTTAAATCTGCTTTGACGATTACGTGGGATGATAATACAACCACAGAGTACAAATTGGGTTATCAGGAGTTTTTCCGTACTGGCATGCAAGTTGATAATATCGATGGTGGAAAAATCATTGCAGGTAGTTATTATGATATTAATAACCAACCGATTAAAGATACTTCTGTAATCGGTCAAGAACGCCAATTCTTCTCTGACTCTCCAGATGGTTCATCTTTAATCCACATCAATGGCGCTTCTGTATCTGGTGTGGCTAACCCTGTATTCCACGTTGTTCAATTTGAATACACCACTAAAAACCTCAATAATCAAAGCATGTATGGCAAATTGCCATCTCCAATTGCGATTTTAACGCTTGATCAAGATCAAAAAACTGGACACTTAACATTGAAAAAATACTTCAATGTCGATATGTCTAAAGTTCATGGTCTATGGATCACCTGTGGTGCTAGCCTTTCTCCGTGGAATACCCACCTTTCAAGTGAAGAATATGAGCCTGATGCATTTGACCAAATCGGTTCAGATCTCGCAATGCTCAAAGCATATAGTAAAAATCTATATGGCAATGAAAATACTGCAAATGCCTATAACTATGGTCATTTGCCAGAAATTATTCTTGATGGTAAAGGTCGTGCTAAGGCAGTTAAACACTACTGCTTAGGTCGTATTTCACATGAACTGATTCAAGTCATGCCAGACAACCGCACTGTAATCATGGGTGATGATTACACTAACGGTGGTTTCTTCATGTTTATTGCAGACAAAGAAAAAGACTTATCTGCTGGAACATTATATGTTGCGAAATACACATCTGAACTGAATGAGACCTCAACAGCAGCAATCAAATGGATCAAGTTAGGTCATACTGATAGTAAGACCATCGAAGACCTCGTGAATGTTCGAGGAATCAAATCTGAAAACATTATGGAAAGCTTGAAAACAGCACCAGCTGATTTAACAGGTTATACCAAGATTGTGTTAGATGGAAAATCGCTTTGGGTTAAACTCAAAGAAGCCAACAATGGCTTTAGCAAAGCTGAGATTGAGCTTGCTGCTGCATTCCTAGAAACACATCGATATGCTGCCCTAAAAGGCGGTAGTATGGCTTTCACAAAAATGGAAGGTACTACCGTAAATATTAAAGATAAAGTTGCTTACTCTGCACTCGCAAATATTCAAGATTCAATGATTGGTGGAAATGCAGCTTGGGTTGAATCACATAATGTTAAGTTCAAGAGCACGCTCAAAGCAGGTGGTGTCCTTGGACATGACCTCAAAGGTAGCCAAGTTGATCATCTTAACAATGTGATCAATAGTGAATGGACACCTTATCAAAGCCATATGGTTCTTATGGGTAAAGATATTACTGTGGATGGCTTAGGTAACACGGCAGATCCAAATAATATTGCAAGCCCAGACAATTTAAAATTCTCTGAAACTTTACGCACATTATTCATCGGTGAAGACAGTGGTAACCATACCAACAACTTCCTCTGGGCATATAATGTTGATACTAAGTCTTTAGATCGTATCCTCTCTACTCCAGCAGGTGCAGAATCAACAGGCTTACATGCAGTTGACTCTGTAAATGGTTGGACATACATCATGAGTAATTTCCAACATCCTGGAGATAGCTCAAAACTTTCTGCTGAATTAAAAGCAAAAGTTTTAGAAAACTATAATGGTGGTTATAGTGCATGTGTTGGCTATATCACAGCCGATGTTTTACCATCGGTTGAGAAAAAAGCTGAAACTAAAAAATAAGCAAAATACTCCAATAAAAATACCGACAGCCTTGTCGGTATTTTTATTTCAACAGATCAACTTGCATTTCGATAATACGCCCCTGCTGCTCACCTTGTTGAGACTTCTCTAACCATTGCCAGTGCTCAGATGTCATTCTCAAAAAATTAGAACATCGTGTTCCATAAATTGGGCTTTGAATAAAAGTTGAAGATAATAATTCTTCCATTTCCACACTAATCCCTGTATCCGGCAACAAATCTGGAATAATTTTTCGTTCATCTTCCAAAATATCCCAGACTGAATATTGCAAATCAGATTCTGTAATCGTTGATTGTTGCAACATTGGTAAAAATTCTTGTGTAAAGCGTTTACGTAAATGTTTGGTTTTCTCCCAATCTTCTGACATTAAACCGTTGGAAACAACATAAACACCATTGGCTAAGACTTGTGGTGCTTCCCCCCGATTACTCATATAAACCGCTTGCTCTCGATCACCGACAAACAAATTAAAACCAGCGTAGTCTTGTTGTTGCTGTTCTAATTGTTGTGCAAAACGAATGGGGGCTAAATCACTTTCTAAAAAAGATTGGATTAAATGCCCACGTGAAGTTGAATATTGGTTCTTATCTCGCCCATTTCGAAAATTAGTCACGATTGCCCAACGCCCAGACTCAGTGACTCCCATCCATGCCCCACCTGACTGTAAATCTTGCCCAGCAATTATCGAACTGTTATCCCATCGATGTAAAACAGCACTTGGTCGATGATAAAACTCATCACGATTTGAAATTAAACACAACGGCATATCATCAAGAACATGCCATGCAAAAGCGACAATACACATTAATTCTGTTCTCACATCTTTACACATTGAATGTACAACATTTTTCACATCATTCCGCTACAATCTGCTCAAAACTTAATTTCAAATTCTAAATTGAGGAACAGCAATGCTGACCTATCCAAATATTGATCCAGTTGCGCTGAGCTTGGGACCAGTCAAAGTGCATTGGTACGGACTCATGTATCTCTTGGCATTTTTATGCGCTTGGGGCTTAGCCTCTTATCGTGCTAAACAACGTGATGGTTGGACTGCCGATATGGTCTCCGATCTGGTGTTTTATGGCGCTCTAGGCGTAGTACTTGGTGGTCGTATCGGCTATGTCTTGTTTTATGAGTTTGGCAAATTCTTAGAAAACCCGCTTTGGTTATTCCAAGTATGGACAGGTGGGATGAGCTTCCACGGCGGTTTCTTGGGGGTCATGATCGCAATGCTATTCTGGTGTAAGAAATATCAGAAAACATGGTTTCAAACCTTGGACTTTATTGCACCATGTGTACCGACAGGTTTGATGTTTGGTCGTATCGGTAACTTTATTGGTGGTGAATTGTATGGTCGTCAAGTTCAAGACCCTAGCTATCCATTTGGTATGATTTTTCCAACCGATCCTTTAGGTTTAGTTCGCCATCCATCGCAAATTTATCAAGCGCTCTGTGAAGGTCTGATTCTATTTATCATACTTTGGTGGTTTAGCGCTAAACCACGTCCTCATATGGCGGTTTCAGCATTATTCTTGATGGGTTACGGAGTTGCACGTTTCTTCATGGAGTTCTTCCGTCAGCCCGATGCAGATCAAGGTTTTATTCTATTCGGTTGGATGACTAAAGGTCAGATTCTCACTGTACCAATGTTACTGATTGGACTGTGGATGATGTGGTATGCCTATCAGAAAAAAATCTACGATTGGCAAATTAAAAAATAAAACAATGGGAGCATATGCTCCCTTTTTTAAATCTAAACTTTTCCTAACAACGCTTTTACGACATCACCTAAACGTTTACCTTGTGCTTCGCATAAGATTTTTTCATCTGCACTCAAGCTTTGATCATGACGAGGG
The DNA here is from genome assembly GCF_001005525.1 of Acinetobacter sp. AG1. NCBI lineage: Bacteria > Pseudomonadati > Pseudomonadota > Gammaproteobacteria > Moraxellales > Moraxellaceae > Acinetobacter > Acinetobacter sp. AG1. Next base: position 4,452 of record NZ_LBMZ01000072.1, read on the forward strand.
CCACTGACATGACTTGCCCCATAAGGTGTACCGCCTGTTTTAGTATTAGACAAAGCTGGAATTGAATTCGGCAACCCCATGATGAGCATACCATGATGGAACAATGGCGGTAACATGCTAAGCAAGGTACTTTCCTGCCCACCATGCATCGAGCCAGAAGAAGTAAAAACACATGCTGGTTTATTATGCAAAGCACCATTCAACCATAAACTCGTGGTTTGATCCCAAAAGTATTTCATCTCGCTCGCCATATTACCAAAGCGAGTAGGTGAACCGAGTGCCAAACCTGAGCAATACGTCAAATCATCTAAAGTACAATAAACATCCCCCTCTGCTGGGATACTCGGCTCTGCTTGAGTGACAACAGTTGCGAGATTGGGAACTGTTCGAATACGAGCTGTGATACCAGAAGACTCAATTCCATCGGCAATTAGATGGGCCATTTCTCGAGTTGAACCATATTTACTGTAATAAAGAACAAGAACGTAAGGTTGCATCACTTTAATAAATTTTGTTAAAAAGAACACTATACGACATTTTTCCTCTTTTGAGCTGTAGCCAATCCTGTGCTGACACAGGATTTTATTAAAAATAACTAGGATAGAACCCATGATCTTAAATCGTTATCTAAAAAATCTGCCTTTTTTAGAAAAAACATGGTTTCAATTTATTGTATTTGTGTTACGGCGTTTCGAAGCTGATCGCTGTAGAGAACAAGCTGGAGGACTCACCTACACCACTTTGTTTGCCGTTGTTCCGATGCTGACCGTTTTCTTAGTCATTATCTCCTCAATTAAAGCTTTAGAGCCTGCTCGACAACAACTACAGCAATTGATTTACAGTAATTTTTTACCAAAAAGTACCATTGCCTTTGACAAAGCATTGAACGCATTTACAGATAAATCCAGTAATCTCACGATTATTGGGGTGCTATTTCTGTTTGTGACCACCGTGCTTATGCTCACTTCAATCGAAAATGTCTTTAATCGTATTTGGCGTGTCAAAGAAACTCGGACAGGTCTTGTTGGTTTTATGCGTTATTGGACAATTATCTCTTTAGGTCCAATCATTCTAGGCAGTGCTTTTGTACTTTCATCTACTGTCGCCTCAATGAATATTCTGAGCAATAATTTTGCGGGTTATCAATTAGATGGCTCTTTCCTTTTATGGCTCATTTCATTCCTACTTACAATTGTTGGCTTTTTCATTCTTTACTGGACCATCCCTAATCGTAGCGTCCCTATTCTTTCCGCTGTTATTGCTGCATGTTTTAGCGCAACCGTATTTGAAATTTTAAAACGATTCTTTGGTTGGGTGATGAGTAATTTCACCAGTTATGAAATAGTGTATGGTGCTTTTGCTGCTGTTCCAATCTTCCTTCTTTGGATTTATTTGTCTTGGAACATTATCTTATTAGGCGTAGAAGTCAGTTATGCACTGACTGCTTTTCATTCAGATAAAGAACAAAAGCGTCATCCTATCTTAATGTTATTAGATATATTGGAGTTATTTTATAAAAAGCAACAAATTGGAGAAAGTGTCAGTGAACAAGAACTACTTGGGATTATTGGACGTGGTGAATTAGGACGCTTACCTGCATATATCTTACAGTTAGAAAAACAGAACTTAGTCAAACGTACAGACAACGATGAGTATGTATTGGTTAGAAATCTTGCACAAGTTGACTTCTGGAGCTTTTTTACAGCACTACCTTATCCCCTACCATTACGTCATGATGTCGCCAATATCCATCAAGATGATGAATGGATTGAACGTTTAGGACCATCCCTCATCGAGAGTAATGACTATTTAGCTGCAAAACTTTCGATTCCTCTTTCAACGATCTTTGAACAGAAGTAAAAAGAAAGACCTCAATTGAGGTCTTTCTTTTATTTACTTATCCAACCTTGAAAACTCACAATCACAATACCAAACAGAACCAATACAGCTCCAATCAAAAAATTTAGTTCGATTTTTTCACCTAATAACCATACTCCAAATGCCATCCCAAATAATGGCGTGAGAAAGGAAAATACACCTAATCGAGATGCCAAGTAATTTCGCAACAACCAAAACCACGCTAAAAAACTGGCAAAAGAAACAACTAAAGTATGAAAGGCTAAACTACCCAATACCAACGGGGTAAAGTGAATCGTCTCTTGTCCTAGGATTACAGCTAAGCCAAATAGCAACACAAAACTCCCTGCAAGTTGATAGAACAAGGTTTGCGTCACTGCCGCTTGTGCTAGAGAAGATAAACGAACCGTAATCGTGGTTGCAGCCCAAGCAATACTTGCAGCCAATGCCAATAAATCCCCCCATAGCATTTGCTGCTGCAATGCTGAGTGCGAGCCTGATTCTACTCTTAGGAAAGTCACCAAAATCCCTAAAAAGGCAATTGCAATACCCACCCAATGCAAAGTGCTTAAACGCTCAGAAGGAAATTTCCAGTGCAAACCTAAGGCAACAAAAATTGGGGCGGTATAAAGAAGTACCACCGCATGTGAAGCAGATGTGAGTTGCAGAGCCTGTGCCAATAAAAAGAATTCTAAAGAGAATAATAAAGCGACTAAAACACCCGCTTTTAAATTTTGTCGGTTCAATAGTTGCGTGGTTTTATCTAAATATAATAAAGGTAATAACAGTAAAGCAGCCAAGCCTGAGCGTAGCGCAATTTGCATTAACGGTGAAATATCAGGAGCTGCCATTTTCAGTATGACTTGCTGCAACCCCCAAATCATACACAGTACGATCATTAAACCTGATGCTGTTGCATCCAATGCCTTGCGCTCATCCATAATAGGCTCTCTATTCTATAATTAGAGCACCAATATAAAGCTGTCAGATTTTCATGATATAGTGAAAATCTGACATTCAATCCATGTTTTCGGGCAATTCTCATTTTATGAAAAAATCAGCTCAAAGGATTCAAAATTTTCAACAGCTTCCTGCATATAGTGATATTCCGGCCCCTTTATGGCTTAGAATTCGAGATGCACCTGCCGAGACGTTTTATCCTGAACATGTCCATGCATGGGGTGAATTTATTTATGCATTCGATGGTGTATTAGAAGTTAATATTGAACAAATTCATTATTTAACACCTCCGCCGTATGGTATTTGGCTACCGCCACGTTTACAGCACAGTGGGATTAATCGCAATGAAGTCACGCACTGCACCCTCTATATACATGAAACACTGTGCGAGCGAATGCCCAAGCAAGCAGGAATCCTACTCTCAGCTCCCTTAGTGTCCGCCTTATTGGAACATATCCGCAAAAATCCATTTCAAGAAAATGATCCAGAATATTTACGTTTACTACAGGTACTTCTGGATTCTCTTACTCATGCAGAATTGGTTGGAAGTTATTTACCAACCACACAGCATCCAGCGTTATCAGAAATCTTGAATCATTTACATCTTCATCCTGCCGACAACAGCACTCTAGATGAATTAGCTAAAATGATAAATATGACTGAACGAACGCTAGCGCGTTATAGTCAAAAAGAATTGGGAATGTCACTCCATGAATGGCGACAACGATTAAAAATCATGAAAGCAATGTCGATGCTAAATCAAGGTAAGACCATTGAAAATATTGCACTCGATTTGGGCTATGCCAGTTCATCTGCATTTATTTATATGTTTAAACGTTGGATGCAGTTTACTCCTGATCAATTCCGCAAGTTGTATCAAGGACGCTAATTCAATCTAAACCAAAACGTTTTAAATTATCCTGTTCATAAGGCGCATCTTCAGCAGGATAACGCAACTGCGCTTGCCCACGTTGCTTGGCTAATGACCAAATAATGCTTTCACCTGCAGGTAAAATATTCGGACGCTGTTGATACATTGGATCTGTATAAGCATCAGCTGTATCAATCCATTGCCAACCTTGTACGCGAAATGCCTGAATTACATCTGTTAAAAATGCAGCATTAATCGCATTCACGTGTAATAAAAGTACGTGCTTTGGTGAATAACCTAAAGTCTCGATTGCCAATTGATCATAGTAAGTTGCACGTCCAAGTAAGTGGTGAATATAAGCTTGTTTCAATTGATTTAACTGGGCTGTTTTTCCTTGTTTTTGATAAGACAAATATTTTAAATTATAAAACCAGTCGCTCGCGTCAATACTTACTGCACCCGACTGATAGCCATGTTGCTGTAAATAATCCGCGATACGCTCTCTCTTTTCTAGGGTATTTCCTTCCTTGAGAAAAGGATAACGATATCTTGCTGTCCAACCTTTTAATGGTTGAAAAACATGTTCAGCTCTCTGAATGCCATCAATATATTGTTGGCTCGTTACGCTATCTTTATTTAAATTAAGATGTAACTCGCTATGATTGCCAATCTGATGACCTTGCTCCCCCCACGCTGCAACTAACTGTAATCCCGCATAATCTCCAATTTTAATGACACTTGGGTAGATCATACTTTTGAGTTGATGTTGTTCCAGTTGCGCTAAAATTCTCTGATTAATATTAACGGCTTGTTTATTTAAATCGGGATTAACGCCATCATCAAAACTTAAGGCGAGTTGTTGAGCATGGCTGATCGTTGTGATTAAAAATAATACAAAGTACAACCAGATTTTCATTTTTTATCTTCTCATTTTTACAAATAAAAAAGCGCTGATATTTTAAATATCAGCGCTTCGATTTTATGAATTATGCTTGAACAAATGTATCCCAATCATATTCTCCTGATTGGGTTATTAGTTTCATGGTTAATTGATCATTTGGGTGTAATGCCCCGACGCCAGCAGGTGTACCCGTCATAATGACATCACCCGCTTCCAAACTAAATGACTGATTAATTTCAACCAATAATGCACCGATATCAAAAATCATATCTTGGCTAAAACCATGTTGGCGTTCAACGCCATTGATCATTAAAACAAGCTCTAACTCTTGTAAATCGCCAATTTCATCTGCTTCCACCCAGTCTGCCAAGATACATGCGCCGTCAAAAGCTTTTGCTCGTTCCCAAGGCTGTCCTTTCGCTTTTAAATCATTCTGCAAATCACGTAAAGTTAAATCCAATCCTAATGTCACAGCACCAATCGCTTCTAAAGCTTTGCTTGGATCGGTTTCCTGCGACAATGGATGTGCGATCTGCAAACAAATTTCACATTCAAAATGACATTCACCCAAAGCCTGATTCCAACGGGCACCTTGGGCTAAGCTACTCAAACTACTTGGTGGTTTGATAAATAAAATTGGGCGATCAGGAATTGCATTACCTAGTTCTTTCGCATGTTCAGCATAATTTCTGCCTACACAAACAATTTTTGACGGACGTGTGCTCATAAAAGCTCCTTGTTCCTTAAATCGCGAATGAAGTTATTTTTTAAAACTATTTTCAAATTTGGTTTGATCTGCTGGATCAGTGAATGAACGCTTCGGAACAATAATGACAGTATGGTTTTTCAACTCCAGCATGTAAGTCAGTTTACCTATTGCAAAAGATTGTACCTCTGCATACTGCGCCGTTTGCTTTTTACCTGTGGCATAAAGTTCAAAATGATCTTGATAAAGGTCAATTCCCTGCTCACTTTTTCCAAATTGGTAGCGGACAAACTGACGTTTAAACAACATCGGTAACAACCAATAGCGCATCAATCCTTGCATAATCAGAAAAAAAGCACCCAATGCAACGTAATTACGCCCTACGTCTGAGAAACCTAAATAGATTCCCCAACCAATAATTGCAATACTAATAACAGGTGTTAGAAAACGACTAAAGGTCTTTTTACCAAAAGTGACAAGAGCAAAACCATCTTGTGATTCTTCTAAATTAAGATAATAGCGCACAGATACAGTTGGACGTTGTTCAGACATTTTTGATTTCTAAGATTTGAAAAAACTCATCTATTAGAACATAAATGATTAGAGCGTAAATCAGATTTATCGTGATTTGATACAAAATTTAAATATGATGCGATAGGACTTTTCAGCTTATTTTTAGATAGAAAATGAGATGTCTAATTTCGAGAAAAAGTAGGCTTTATCCATGAAGATGATCTGATCGAAATCTTTTACCACTATCAGAATTGCCTTTGGAACTTTATTTCCTATTCATCATTCCACTTCACAATATTAAAAATCTTTTTTCTATTCAGAATGATAGATAGGCTAATTTATTATTTCTACAAATACTGACCGATCGGAAGCCTATGATAAGACATGTTTTACATAATATGACTATTTTTTATACATAAAAACTTTTATTAATAGCAATGTTTCATCGCTCATCTACAGATGAAACTGAGTATATGATTAAGAAAAATCAAAGGAATCTGATGTTGTATTTGAATGGATTTATATTAACGACTCTTATTTTTAGCGTAACGCAAACTTGCTTTGCACAAATGCTGACTTGGAATGACAATATCCCAAGTGCTTTACAACCTTTTCAAAATAACCCCCAGCTTTTGGCAAGCTACACGCAAAATAATATTTTCATTTATGCACATCCAACAACTAAAACTAACCTCCCCACACTCAAATCCAATTCACAACCAAACGCCAGTTTTACATCCGCCGCACTTATTGTTCCTACCAATGTACAGCAGGTTAGTAAGACGTTGACTGACTTTAATCACTATGTCGGTCTATTTCCAACACTTAAATCTGCCAAAACACTAGAACAATCTGGCAATACTGTAAAAATGAAATATCGTGTCTCCATTCCAACGCCTATTCCAGTGCTCAATTTTAATGAAGACGTTACTTTACAGCATCAGATTAAATCGAACAGTATTTCCAGTTTAGTGATTGATTCTCCTATTCCATATGGTGTAGGAAAGTTTGAATGGTTTGCCTTAGATGATCATCGAACTTTAATTACGCTCACCCAGTGGGGAGATTTAAATCAACCTAAAGGTTTTATTTTTAAAAAAATTCTGAATGCGATTCCAGAGGTCAAATTAGGGATTCCAAGCTCAACCAATGCTTTTATCCTAGAATCACTTCGAACACGCTTTATTAAACAAAATATCGTTGCCTTAAATCCAGGACAAATACCAAGCCCTCAATTAAATGAAGCTCAATTGGCTAAGATTGCACAACTGAGTCAAAATGCACAACAGCCTGTAAGCTACCTACATGCACCAACCAGCATTTTGTACACACATGGGCGAGAAACTATGCGCTTCACCACAACCTATCAATTTTATCAACAGCCACCACAGCAATTACATAAATGGTTAAACCCTTTAGCCTATCAAGAATTATTTCCAAGACAAATCAAGAAAATCAGTGCTTCTCCTATCCAAAATCAAGGTCAAGATGCAGATATTCAAGTGAACGTGGGTTTAGGTGTGATTAATATTCCTTTTGCATTTAAGCTTTATTTTAATTATCCAAATACTGTTGAAAATAACTTTTATGCAAATGGTGGTGATTTACGTTTTATAAAAGGAAAAATGGTTGCTACAGAATTGAATCACGGAAGTTTATTTAAAATAACCAGTTCAATGAAAATTGATGAAAAAGCACCCTTTTTATTAAGGGCTATGCGAAGTTTACCCTATCATGATGTACTACCCGCAGTTGGTGGTAATACTGTGTTTGTTCAGAAAATTAAAGCAAAAATGTAAGGCACAAAAAAACCGCATTTAAGCGGTTTTTTTCACTTTATCTTTCGATAAATTCAAATTGGTGCGCTCAGAGAGATTCGAACTCCCGACCCCTTAGTTCGTAGCCAAGTGCTCTATCCAGCTGAGCTATGAGCGCATATTTGATGGAGCGCATTATACGCATTTTTTTCCAATTGATAAGTATTTTTTAATAAAATCACATTCAAACGGCGAGAGATTGATCATTTTAATTTAAAAGTAAATATTTACAATTGAAATAAAACTATAAATTATTGATATTGATACCTTTAAATTAAGAATAAAGATTGCTTAATATTTATTTTCAAACCAATAACAAAACTTATAAACTTCTTTGGATTAAAGTCATTTTTAAACTGTAAAGTGAGAAAAATAATTTTTAATGCACTGATATCACAAATTAAATCAGGACAAAAAATATCAGCTCTATTCTCCTCATTCTCTATTATTATTTTTGACATTTTATTCTTTGTTAAAATCGAATTACTTTAAGATTCAACTACTAAAACCTTTCATTAATCTGTATTAAACAATGAAACAGCTTATCGTTTGAATTGACAAAAAAACAAATACAAATAACATTATTACTGATTAGTGTGAAATACATCACATAAAAATCAAATCACTTTAATAATTAATCAAAACAATACAACTTTAAAAATATAGGTACCGCTATGCTTTTCAAAAGTCTTTTATCGCCAATTAAAAGTATTACTTCAAATTTATTAGAAAGTAATACAACAACTTCATCCATCACAGGTTCAACCTTAGCTCCCCTTTCTCTTTCATCAATCACAAATATCGTTTCGACGAGTTCAATTACAAATACGGTAAATCAAACCATTAGCACGGTTAGCAATAGCATTGCAAGTTCTCCAATAAGTACGATTACCAGTACTTTAGGCAGTGTAACTGGGAGTAGCAGTCCATTATCTACAGTGACGAATATTGTTAGTGGTGTCACAGGAGGAACAACCACGAATCCTGTTGATACCGTAACTAATATTGTTGGTGGTATTACAGGTGGAATAGGAACTTCCCCACTCAATGTAGTCACAAATATCTTAGGAGCCACTGGAAGTAACCCTGTCAATATTGTAACGGGAATCATCGGAGGAGTTACAGGAGGTGGTCTCAGCAACAATCCTGTCACGAGTACGGTTCAAAACACTATAGACACTCTTCAAGGTGTAGAAAGTTTAAAAACAAGTATTATTAATTCAGGTATCCATACTGTAGCGGATGCAGTTATAGGGACGGTTCACCAATCAGAGCATCCAATCGGAGATTTAGCAAATCTTGGTACGCTTACCTTTGAAACCTCACGCGATACAGTGAATGGAAGTCTCGAAGCAGTTTCAAATCTCGCTGGTGCTGATATTAATGGTGCAATTGGCTCAGCAACTGGCGTTATCGGCACACTCATCAATAATGGTTCTACTGCTTCAAACACGGTTCAGCACATTGTGGGTGATTTAACGGATATTAGCAGCGGCAGTCCTGCTGCTGCTGTCACAGATATTATTGGCGGTGTTACGGGTAGTGTTGGTGGTAATCCTCTGGATGCTGTGACCAATATTATTGGTGGTGTTACAGGCGGTGGTCCCAATTACTGGTATGAGGAGCTGCAATCATCACGCATTGATCAACATTCAAATCCCAATGATTATCCAGTTCCCAACCCATTAGATTTAAACTTTTTTCAGCCAATTTCTCAAACACAGACACCCCGAAGACAAAATTTCAAAAGGCGCAAGTGTACCAATATTAATCAACTTAAAAAGATAGACCCGCACAATAATGCAGCAATTGACTGATCAGCATTGTAAGCAATTATTCAAACTTTGGATTAACGAGATAACGAGGTGTTCTATCTTGTAGTGCGGCCACTAAATTTTGATAGGCAAGTTTCACCATTTTCTGAC
>NZ_LBMZ01000055.1:0-7384 GCF_001005525.1 Acinetobacter sp. AG1
TTTAGAAAATTTTAACAATTACCAATATTTCTAACATTGCTAAAATATCTAGACTCCCAAATTTTAAAGTCTAAGCGTTATTAATGATAAATATAAGTTTCACTGATATAGATATTCACAAAAAACCATTGTATTTTTCAAGTTTTAATACATTTTTATGTTTTTCTCACCTTATACTAAGTTCGGCTTGAATGTAGTGAGAAAAGTATGCAAAAGGATATAGAGATCAACGTGATGAGAGAGTCTGCAAGCTCTATTGTCAATGTACTTAAGTCTTTGGCAAACACAGATCGCTTAATTATTTTATGTCATTTAGCCAAACAAGAATTAAATGTGTCTCAAATCGAAGAAGCTACTCATATCCTACAACCAACCCTGTCACAGCAGCTTATGATGTTAAGAAAAAGTAATGTAGTTTCTACACGTCGGGATGGAAAGCAAATCTTTTATTCAATTAGTGACCCTAAGTTACAGGTTGTTTTAACAACGCTTTATGAAAATTATTGTCCTAATATCTGAATTTTACTTAGCAAAATTAAGATACCAAAGCTCACCATAAAGTCTTATTCTATTTATCCTCAAAATTACACTTGTGTAATATAAAAGGTTTCATGAATAGTTTTATTTATAAAATACTCGTCAGTACATATGGTTAGGCTTTTAAGATTTATCAATAAGTTATCAATCTAAATTTTAAACACTAGATAGAAGAATACTGACTTTTTACTTATAGTTTTTAGTAAAACCATAGAGATAAGATCTTTTTTTACACAAAAAGATTCTGTATATTTAAATAAAATACTTTTAAAAACATTATTTTAATTTTTTATGGTATTTTTAAAGTAATTCGTTCATCAAAAAAATTTAAAAAATACAGTGCTTAGGTATAGAATACGGCGCTTGTTTAACCTTAAACCACATATAGGTTTATAAGGCTTTTATATGTTTAATGTATTGTCTCGCTTGAGTTTGGTCAGCAAAATTATTATTGCTATTTTTTTAGGGATTGGCGTAGCTGTGCTTTTTCCTAACTTTACACCTTATTTGAGTTTATTAGGTGAATTGTTTATTAAAGCATTAAAGTCGGTTGCCCCGATTCTTGTTTTTGTTTTAGTGCTTGCTTCGATAGCTAATTTCAAAGTTGGGCAAAACTCAAACTTAAAGCCTGTTATGATTTTGTATGTGGTTGGAATGCTGCTCGCAGCATTTAGTGCTGTGGTAGCAAGTATTGCTTTTCCAAGTCAGCTATTCCTTAATTTATCAACTCAACTAGCTCTACAAGCACCTGGTAGTTTGGCTGAAATTTTAAAGAACTTATTATTAAGCTTTATTGCCAATCCTGTACAAGCGATTAGTGAAGCCAACTTTATTGGTATTTTGGCTTGGGCAATTGGCTTAGGTTTAGCATTACGTCATAGTTCTGAGACTACGAAACAAGTGCTTACTGATGTAGCTGATGCAGTGAATCAAATTATTCACACCGTGATTGGTTTTGCCCCTGTGGGAATTTTTGGCTTAGTCGCAGTCACTTTTGCAGATGCAGGTTTAGCAACTTTATCTAGCTATGCACATTTGTTAGTTGTACTGATAGGAACAATGCTTTTTGTTGCATTAGTGATTAATCCAATCTTAGTCGCATTAACTATGCGAGCAAACCCTTACCCATTAGTGTTCAAATGTTTAAAAGAAAGTGGAATTACGGCATTTTTCACACGTAGTTCTGCTGCCAATATTCCTGTGAATCTGGATTTAGCGCAACGCTTAGGTGTAAATGAAGCAACTGCAAGTGTATCTATTCCACTTGGAGCAACAGTCAACATGGCGGGTGCAGCGGTTACAATTACCGTATTAACGCTTGCTACTGTTCATACATTGGGTATTCATGTTGATCTAAGCACAATGATTATCCTTTCAGTCGTTGCAACCGTTTCAGCATGTGGTGCATCAGGTGTTGCAGGTGGGTCATTACTGCTTATCCCTGTTGCTTGTAGTTTATTTGGTATATCATCTGAAATTGCAATGCAAGTAGTTGCGATTGGTATGATTATCAGTGTATTACAGGATTCGACTGAAACTGCGCTGAATTCGTCAACTGACGTTTTATTTACTGCTGCTGTAGATTTCCGAAACCGAAAAAACTAGTAGATTGTTATGCCCTTACAGCGTTTACCAAACTGGATTCAACTTGGTGCTTTTTTACTCGCACTAAATGCTGGTATGGTTAACGTATTGGGGCTATTTACTGTTCTACATCAGTCAGTTTCACACATGACTGGCAACGTCAGCATGCTCGCAATGAGTTTGCTAGAATGGCAACCAGAGCATTTTATTTATCTCAGTTTAGTAGTTTTATGCTTCGTGATTGGATCGTTTTACAGCGGTCTCATTCTTGGAGATAGCAATGTCTCTTTTGGCCATCATTACGGTTTCCCACTTAGTTTAGTTGCTGCATTTCTATTTTTAACTTGGCTTTTGTTACCTTACTTCCCACGCTATGGTTTGTTGTGGGCATGTGTCGCCATGGGCGTACAAAATGCGATGGTCAGTCACTATAAAGGTGCAATTATCCGTACAACACATTTATCAGGTGTTTTAACGGATATTGGTTTAACCTTAGGTTATAAAGTTCGTGGTCTAAAAATTGAAAATAGGCGTATTTTTTTACACTTGCTCATCTTTCTAGGATTTTTTATCGGTGGGCTTATTGCGAGTTTGCTTTATCCTTATTTAAAATTACAAACTTTTCTAATACCAGCAAGTTTAAGTCTGACCATGAGTATAGCTTACTGGGTAATTTACTTTCGCTCTTCATCAAACTCGAATTCGGATTGAATTATGGTTAAAAATGCATTACAAGCTCAGTTACTCAAAGCGGGTTTGGTCGACAATAAAAAAGCCAAAAAATTAACCAAACAGGTACAACATGAACAACGCACTGGACAACATGATGATGCCTCATTAAAAGCTGAAATTGATCGAGTGAATCAAGAGAAATTAGCCAAAGACCAAGCACTGAATTTAGAAAAACAAAAGGTTTTAGAAGAAAAGGCGCTTAAAGCTTCAATTATTCAAATGATCAAGCAGCATAAAATTCTGCAAACAGAAGGTGATGTTACCTATCAATTCATTGATGAGGGGAAAATCAAAAAGGTTTATCTTTCACAACAAGTTTACAATGCGTTAGTGACGGGTTCTTTAGTTATTGCTAAAGATCAAGATAAATATGCTTATCTCCCCAAAGCTCTTGCAGAAAAAATCGATCAAAAAATGCAAGGATTTATTCTGGTTAACAATAATACTGAGAAAAATGATCAAGCAACTGATGAAGAAGATCCATACGCGGCTTATGTCATTCCAGATGATTTAATGTGGTAAATCACACTCCATTAATGTAATACAACCTTACAGTTCGTATTCAAAATGTGATCAACTTATCACAAATCCTTTTAACGCCTTACAATTAACAAAGTAAAAATTGTAAGGCGTTTTGATTTGAATTATTTAAGTTTTATTAGCGAAATTAGAAGTGAATTAAGCCAATACCCTTGGTTAGAAATGCTTATTTCATTCGCAATTTTGATTTTTCTGGCGGCTTTAGCAAATTTTATTGCCAAAAGAATTATTGTACGTGGTATTCGCCATATCATTACTAAGCTTAAGTCACCCCACCAATCAATTTTTGCCCAACACAGCGTTACACGTCGATTTGCAAATATCGTGCCTGCGATAGTGATCATGAATGGAATCAGTGCAGTTCCCCATCTTCCATTAAAAATAATTACATTAATACAAATGGGAGCACAAGCATTTATTTTTCTCACGCTTGCTTTATCAATTAGTGAAGCACTGAATATTTTTAACTTAGTGTATCAACGCAATCCAAAATCGAGAAATAAACCAATCAAAGGTTATTTACAGTTGATCAAACTGATTTTGTTCGTTGTCTGTGGTCTTATGATTTTAGGTACTTTTCTTAAAAAAGATGTGTTTACTTTACTCGCAGGCTTCGGTGCAATGGCAGCAGTTCTCATGCTGGTCTTCCAAAATACGATCCTGTCTTTAGTCGCAAGTGTACAAATTGCCTCTTATGATATGGTTCGTATTGGAGACTGGATTGAGATGCCCTCTTTAAATGCTGATGGTGACGTGATTGATATGTCTCTGCATACAGTGACTGTACAAAATTTCGATAAAACACTGACCACCATTCCGACCAATAAGCTTGTCACCGATACATTTAGAAACTGGCGTGGTATGAGTAATTCTGGTTGCCGTCGAATTAAACGTTCAATATTTCTTGATCAAAGTAGTGTTCACTTTATGACTGATAGTGAACAGCGAAAATTAAAAGATTTTTTACTTTTAGACCATTATCTTGATGCAAAACAAGATGAAATTAATAAGTTTAATGATCATCTAAGCAATCAATCAGAATACAACCAACGTCGTTTAACCAATGTGGGAACATTCCGTGCTTATGTAGAGTTCTATTTACGCCAACATCAAGGTATTGCGCAGAGTCAAACTATTTTAGTTCGTCAACTACAACCTACTAGTGAAGGTCTACCTTTAGAAATTTATGCATTTACAAATACGACAGCATGGGCATCTTACGAAGCGATTCAATCTGATATTTTCGATCATTTGATTGCAATTATTCCTGAATTTGGTTTGAGAATTTATCAAGCACCATCAGGATATGATTTTAAAACCTATTTACCTGTTAAAGATACTCAAATCTAATATGAACTAAGCTTTAAGGCTTTACATTTTTCAATACTAAAGCCTTAAAGTATTCAAATAGAAAAACCTTTAAACCTAATTTTCCAAAATTTTCTATGAAACCCTAAAATGTGTCGATAATGCAGTTTTATTCTTATCAGTTGAGTGTTTATAAAATTTTTGCAATAAACCAAGATAAGGAATTCGCCATTGTTCTGGTTTCCAAGGCAGACTCTGTTCAAAATACATAATAAAGGTAAACAGTGGCATAAAATACATAGTCTGTTGCATGGTAAATAGTGAAATCCACATCAATGGCCAACACATCCCAACACAATAAAATGCCTTTTTTGAACCATAGTTAAAACAGTCAATCACGGATTGAAAACCAAATGGATTGATGATCGGTGGAATATGGCATCTGTTCAGACTGACTTGTTTCCAAGGTGTTGCTTGCCAAAATAATAGAGCAACGAAGATAGAGCCCAAGATAAGTTCTTTAGAATGATTAAAAAAATTATTCAGAATCTCTGTGGCTACCAAAAGCCCTATGCCTGTTAAAGTCCAAAAAAACATATAACCCAAAAAGAATGAAATTAAACCGAGATATCTTTTTCTTGGAAAATTTTTTCTCCAAATGAATAAAACTGAATCGGAAAGCAAAGGAAACATCATTGCAATAAGCATTAAAAACCAATGTATGTTTATGGCCTGTACAATAACAGACCATAAACTATTACTTTGTTGAACATGAGCATGATGATGGAGATGTCCTTCTACAGGCATATTGAATTGGGTCATAAAGATAGGTTGCAGCAACAAAAATAACCACACAAATAACCCAACACCCAATAGTATTGAAAAAGGCGGACGTTTAACTATCGATAAATATGCCTGTAATTTCATGATACTTAAATCCTTACAAGCCTTCTCGATACACGCTAATTTGCCCAATACTTAAATCTGTATCAGCAGCTAAAGGTTGACGTGGTACAAATGAAATAGGGAAAGCATTAGTGCCAGCTATCTGTTTATTCAAATGAAGTTCATCAAAATAATCAGTAATATCAACAATAATATTTAGCCCTGCTCCACCATGTTCTTCTTTGCTACTCGACGCTTTACGAATACCAAATAAACCAATAGATTCAACCAAGCTGGTTTTGTTTTGGTCGCTATCGTCAGTCAAAGTCGTATAAATATCGAGAATAATCCCTTCACGATTTGCTTTAACATTTTCAAGTTTTAGAAATACTCGATCTGGTTCAGCAACATTACTTTGAGATGATTCATCCAATGCCATAAAACTTTTTTGCAAAGTATTTTTCATTTTGTGATCTAAAGGAATAGTGACATTGGTTAGACCATCAATCTGCAATTTTTTTGTAGTTGCACCTATAAGTTCTGAAGCAACTGGCTGTAAATCAATTGAGTTCTTAAAAGATTCTAAACCAAATGTTTTCGCTCGATTTTCGCTGGTAGATAACATCTCTTGAGTTGAATTTACACCAGAGCCTGGTGTGTATTCATAGCCCAATTGCGTACCATTTACATTGATATCGGAATTATTTTGTACAGCTTGAGGTGTATATTGCCATGAATCACCCGAAGCCAAAGGCATAATAAATTGTCGACTGCCAATAGGACCTTGTAACCATTGCGGATCAATAGGGTTTGATCGCCCATTACCAAGTTCCAACCAAACGCTCCATAAACGGTCGATATTGGCGTGGTGCAAATAAAATATTGGGTCTAGTCCTGCAGAATCAGGGTCACTCATAATGCCATTATCACCACCAATATCATCATGTACCAAATTATGTGGCTTACTTTCTAGGTCACCAAATATACGATTTGAGTGGGAAAAGGAAGTTACTGGCCCACCAAATGCTTTAAAATTATGTGGTGTTGTAAATTCCAAATCTTCTAAGGCCGTCAGTGTTATATCTTGAGCTGGTAATGGATGATAAGTACCATAACGTTGAGCTACATATAATGGATTAACACTACCATCTGGTAAGTGTGTCTGTTCAAAGGCGGGTGGCATGTAGGCTGCATTTGGGTTAGTTGTATCGCTGTAATCCCAAAATGGTAATGCCCAGTCTTGTGGACCGCCTTGCGCGATAATTTCGGCTCTGAGTATAGACTCTATTGCAACTAGATAACCACGATGCCAAGGTACAAAAAACCATGTTCCATGTTGGCATTGTCGCCAATATGTTGCTTGTACTTGAGCTGTTGGTAATTGATCAACTGTTGGATCGTAATAACCAAAACTCTCCCATAATTCAGCTTCAAAACCATGTATACCAGCGAAAAAACGCCAACTTGTAGGATCATCCAATGCTTTAGCCTTTAAAGCACCGACCGCTTTAGCATACCAAAATAATATTGGATCATCTAAATCCCCACCATTTGCCCAAACACTTTTTCGAATATATGTCATTTTATTCTCATTCCTTTATGATTGTTTATAAAAATCGATAACGATGAAATTGTTCACCTAGATAATGATTTCTTTTAGAATAGAAATTTTCTCTATTGTTATCTTATTATTGGTATTTAGCATTTTACGATTCGAGATACTAATATTAAAAAAGAAATTATTCAAATGTTTTATATTTTTTTGATTAATTTTATTATATATATATTTACTAACATC
>NZ_LBMZ01000069.1:0-12212 GCF_001005525.1 Acinetobacter sp. AG1
CGATGGATGTGCATTCTACAGTATTTCAGATCAGGTGCAAGGGCTTTATTCAAATTTATTTTATTTATCGCATCAACCGATTATTTTTTACACAAATAAGGCTGAAAATGTGCGATTTGGTCGATTATTTGCTCAGTTTTATTTTTTTCTTGCCAGTGTAAAGGTCTGCAATCGATATATTCACAGTATCCAGTGCCCTCATAGCTTTCATTGTTCCATAAGAGTTGATAGTGAAAGCTGCCCACATAACCAGCTGCCAAACCAAATTTATAATCACCTCGACTTTGTGCTGTTAATTGAAAGACAACCGCATCCTTTTCTAAATATTGCCAAATGAATTCCCTAGGTAAATACATATCCCGACCATTGGGTGTTTGAACTTTTGGATAAACACGGCTGACATCAAAAATGACTTGATCATCATAAAGTCGAGATTGCTGTTCATTCGACTGAATTTCAATCCGAGAAAAAATAATGCTATTCCACTGGTTTCTGAGTTCGGACAAAATAATTTGCAAATCTGCATTAACTTGAATGATTTGATAGGTAAAAAAATGAAAGGCTATAAAAGGTAAATAAATGGCTCTAGCATGTTTCAATATACCCTGCGCTTCAATTTGATACTTTTGTTTTTTATAAGTAATTTCCCCTTCACATTGGCAACGCACATACCAATAATCGCCAACCCCCCATTGTAAAGCTGAATGATTTTCTATTTCAGAGCCAATATTCACTTTGAGTTGACAACTGAGCTCCTCATCATCACGCTTAAAATAATAATTTGGGAAATCAACTTGAATTTGATCTACATCTAAAAACTGATAACGGTCTTGCTCTAATTGACACTGCTCTTTGGCACTATAACTTTTGAGATGCCCAACAGTTGATGCACTACTACTGACCAAAACTGTCGCAGTATCAATTGCCGTCGTAGTAATAGCACTGGCGTTATAACAAATCGGAATGCGAGGTTGGCCGATTAGACTAATAAAATTTAAGTAATGAAAGGGCTCAGGTAAATTTGGCAGAATTAAAGCTTGATAAACAATTTTAAATAAGCCTTTTGGCGGATAGAATGTTAAAGCTTCTGACTTATTAAGGTTCAGCCGCTTTAATTGATTGTTATTCATCAATATTGGCATGCTGAACCTCTCTTTTTCTAAGTTATTATTTTTGCTTCATTCTTTTTTGCAAATAAAGTCGTTACAAAGCCTGAAAGTACATAAAGAATGCATACAATCAAGATCCCTACTGGAATGTTGTACGTGATTGCGGCAAAAATCAAGACCACAGGCAACATCACAACAAAAGGTACACGTTTACGATCCATTTGTTTAAATGAATAGTATTTGATATTTGAAATCATAAGTAAACCAACACCGACCATCACAACAGAGTTGATTACTTGAATCACAATATCTTTTAAATCAAAAACAAATGGGAAATCACGACCAACCCACACCACTGAAATCACAGTAACAGCAGCTAATGGGCTCGCAATTCCAATAAAATAACGCTTATCCACCACACCAATTTGCACATTGAAACGTGCTAAACGAAATGCAGCACATGCAGTATAAATAAAACAGCAGGCTAAACCTATACGTCCAAGATCATGCAAACTCCAGCTATACATCAAAATTGCTGGTGCGACACCAAAAGCTAATAAGTCAGAAAGTGAATCATACTGCTCACCAAATGCACTTTGTGCACCGATTGCGCGTGCAACTCGACCATCTAATCCATCAAGTAATGCAGCTAAAAAGATTGCGTAAATCGCCTGATTAAAGTTGCCATTCATACTCGCAATAATGGAGTAAAAACCAGAAAGCAATGCTGCTGTAGTAATTAAGTTAGGCCATAAATAAATACCACGGCGTTTTACTTTTTGCCCTTCATGCGTTTGTTCTTCTTCTTCTACTTCAAAGGTGATGCCATCAAAAGAATGATCTTCTTTATTTAAATCAGCATCAGGTTTAAGAGAATTTGTCATTATTTTCAATTCCTCGAGAATATTTTGACTTCTTTAGTGGCAAGATGGGTTATTCACCCACCAACCAACGCACAGCGGCATGACCACCATTTTCACTCATACGTAAATGCGGGAATAGCCATTGTAAGGCTTGGTCTGCATCTTCAGAGAATTTCCAAGGCGGGTTAATCACAAGTAGACCACAACCATTCAATCCCACTGGCGTATCATCAGGCCAAACACAAATTTCACAAATTAATTGGCGACGAATTCCTGTTTTGAACATTTTCTTTTCAAAACGTTCAATCATGGCGCGATCTTTGATTGGATACCACACTGCAAATACACCCGTTGGCCATTTTTTATGTGCGGCTTGGAGTATTTCAACCAATTGTGGAAAATCTTTACGCTCGATTTCGTATGGTGGGTCAATCATGACCAATCCGCGTTTTTCTTTAGGCGGAATGACACCCATCAGACCTTCATAAAAATCACGCTCATGTAAGCCCGCACGTTTATCGCGAATATTAAAATATAATTGTTGAAACACATCACGCTGCATTTCAAATATAGTCGCTTTATCAATATCACGCATGCCTTCAAGCGCAAACCAAGGTGAACCTGGATAAGCACCTTTACCTGAGCCTGCACGCATATCTTCAACAATTTTAAGATATTGTTTTATGCCTTCGGGTGCATTACGTTTAATCGAATCATCAAGCTTGACCAAACGATGGATACCCGTTAAAAACTCACCTGATTTTTGTGCTTCAGACGTAGATAAATCATATTTACCTGCACCACCATGGGTATCGATATATCGATAAGGTTTATCTTTAGCATTTAAACGAGCGAGCAGTTGAAGCAAAAGTACATGCTTCATAACATCGGCAAAGTTACCCGCATGGAAATGGTGACGGTAATTCATGTTGACAATTATTCCTCAATTCAAATGATAGTTTAACATGAAAGAAAAAAGTATTCTTTAGCGTTGATGTGATCATCTAAAATTGCACTGTAATCAACTTACTAATGAACTGGAGTTCTATGCAACAAACCTCTTTCACAAGTTCATGGAACTTAGATCAAATTTTAGATGATTTAAATGAATTTGGTTTTGCTCTAATTGATGATGTCTACTCGGCTGAATATGTGGAATCGCTAGTACAAGAATGCAGCAGCCATCTTGCTGAATTCAGAGCAGCAGGAGTACAAAACGGCGTTGTCAGTCATATCCGTAGTGATCATATTTTATGGATTGATGGTCAGTTACCGATTGCCCAACAGCATATCAAAGCTTTAGAAGAGTTCTCACAAGCGTTAAATCAGGCGTTTTATCTTGGGATTAAAGAAGTAGAAGCACATTTTGCCTGCTATAACGCGGGTGAATTTTATGCTTTACATCGTGATAATCCTCAACAAAAAAATGACCGAATGATTTCCACCGTATTCTATGTACATGAAAGCTGGCAAGAAGATTGGGGGGGGCAATTACGTTTGCAGGATAAAAATGGTCAATGGCATATTATCCAGCCCTCGCCTAATCGTCTGGCGATTTTCCAGAGCGATTTATTACATGAGGTTCTACACTCAAAACACCAGCGCTTGTCGATTACTGCATGGTTACGCAGTGGAGGCTCAATCTGGAATCAGAGCTAAGCCCTTTAAATTCCTGAAAACAGCCTTATATACCTAGGCATAACTGACCATTCTGGATCAATACATGTCGAACGAGACGAAACAAGTCATTGCACGAATTGGTGAAACTGACCAACTCTTTTTAGAGAACAATAGTCCTGAACTTGCTTTAGAGCGTGCTGATCTGCGTTTACAGCTAGTCGTACTCAGCCATGTACGTCAGGAACAATTACACTTCTTACAGGAAGCAATCGTACTGCTTGAACAAGCACGTATTGAATATGATGAAATGCCATTAAGTTTGTATTTGAATTTGTCTTTATGTTTAGCCAAAGCGTATATGATTTACTTTGAGCTAACCAAAGAGCAGCGTTTTGCTTTAATTACACAGCAAATTCTTAAACCTTTGGCATATACAGAACACCTAGAGATTTATTTCTTCTTGGCTTACGCGTCAGCTGCGAAGCAAGAACCAGCATTAACACGGCATTGGCTAACGAAATACGTATCTTGCTTAGAACATGATTTAGAGTTATTGCAGCTTCATCCTGCTTTTGGTGAAGTCCGCAAAGAAGAATGGTTTAGTACTCTATTACGGAATAAAGCTCACTGATGTGAGCTTTATTTTTACTGAATCATTATTTGGTACTGTCTACATGCAACTGTTGATTCAGTTCATCAATCACAATGGCCCATTCATCATCTTTGTCCCAATGACTTTTTAGAAAATCACGTTGTCCTGCACTCCAAAACTCAGCTTCATGCAATTTTTGATCAGCCGTAAGTTGATGCATTTTAATAAAGCTTTCAATGGCAACATCATCCGCATCAAGCCCTAATTGTTCAAATAAAAGTTCGAATGTCGGTTGTTGTTCAAACATTATTATTCTCCAAAACAAGTTACTTAATAGAAATAATTTAACAGTAATACTGCTAACATACAGAAAGATGCCTATATTTTCTTGTTGTTTTTTGTGTGTACTCAGCATAAAAAAAAGCACCTTATGAAAGGTGCTTTTTCAATCTATCAAACTGATAAATTAGTTCAACATGTCTGCAATTGCAGCACGTTCTTCTTCAAGTTCATTTAACGTGAAGTTGATACGCTCACGGCTGAACTCGTCGATTTCTAAACCTTGAACGATTTTGTATTCACCGTTTTCAGTTGTTACAGGGAAACCAAACATAACGCCTTCTGGAATACCATAAGAACCGTCAGAAGGAATACCCATAGTTACCCATTGACCATTTGTACCTAATGCCCAATCACGCATATGATCGATTGCAGCATTCGCAGCTGAAGCAGCTGAAGACAAACCACGCGCTTCGATGATCGCAGCACCACGTTTACCAACTGTAGGAAGGAATACATCTTTGTTCCAAGCCGCATCGTTGATTTTGTCTTTTAAGCCTACACCATTTGCAGTTGCAAAACGGTAGTCAGCATACATTGTTGGAGAGTGGTTACCCCAAACAGTCATGTTTTCGATATCAGAAACTGCAACACCAGCTTTTTGAGCAAGTTGAGTTAACGCACGGTTGTGGTCAAGACGTAACATTGCTGTAAAGTTTTTCGCTGGAAGATCTGGAGCAGATTTCATTGCGATGTATGCATTGGTATTTGCCGGGTTACCTACAACCAATACTTTAACGTCACGGCTAGCAACTTCGTTAAGTGCTTGACCTTGACCAATAAAGATTTCGCCATTTACTTTTAATAAGTCAGCACGTTCCATACCTGGACCACGTGGACGTGAACCAACTAATAAAGCATAGTCAGCATCTTTAAATGCAACTTTAGGATCATCAGTCCCGATCATGCCTGCCAATAAAGGGAAAGCACAGTCATCAAGTTCCATCATCACGCCTTTAAGCGCTTGTTGAGCTTTCTCAAAAGGAACTTCAAGCAATTGTAAAATTACAGGTTGATCTTTACCTAACATTTCACCGCTTGCGATACGGAATAATAAGCTATAACCAATTTGACCTGCAGCGCCTGTAACGGCAACACGAACGGGTTGCTTCATGTGATATTCTCCAATGAGATGCGTTTGCACAATTGAACGCTAAAGTGGTTCAATCGAATTATCATAAACGGCAAATATTGTACTCTAAAGCAAACACAGATGCATTTAAAAGAGAATGGATTTCAACAAAAGTCTGATAGAAAATACAAATTAAGTGAAGAAAAAGCTTAATAACTGCCTTTAATTGTAAATTCATTTGGACATCCCGTCACAATATGACTTGCACATTGTTTGTATTGCCCATTTTTTTGATAACACACCCGAATCTCAGTCAAAATAGAATCAAATTTTGAAGACTGACAGGTAAAGCGAATTCCTGTAGGAGGTAATGAAGGATTTAATTTCATGAATTGTTGTCGAAGGTTTTCTTTTTGCACTTCAATGGTATTCGGACTCGTTAAATCAGCAGGTACTTTTAAACGCTCAGCAAAATTAATAATCGTTCTAAAATATTGACTGGCATTCATCGACATACACCCTCCAACATCTTGCCACAGTTGCACGCGTGCATTTTCATCGGGCATTACACGCGCCACAACTTTAGCTTGCAAGGGAGATAATTTCGCAGAAGTTTTAGTCGAACAATCACGATTTAAAGGAACTTCTGGCAATAAGCTTGCGATAGTAAGAGAATAACCTTCTAAACATTTACGCTGTTTTTGTCTTGATGAATCAAAGGAACAAGCTGCGGGAGTCATTTGAACATGCATCACATAACCCGAAATATCAGGGTTCTCTGCAGCATGTAACGGCGCAGCAAGTGACATGACCAAGTAACAGATCAAGATCTGCAATGATCGAACTAACCGTCCCTTGAATAAATTCATAAATTTCATCAAATATAAAAACTTCATTGTGTCAAATTAAATGTCTTTGTTTCTCTAAGGCTCATTGCGCACAGGTATTGTTCCCATCCTTTTTTCTAAGGATTGCGCGCCTAACCCTAACACAACACCATAATGCGTCGCATTGGTCATCACATGTTTGACGTAGTCACGTGTTTCCAACAATGGAATAGTTTCTGTGTATTGATCAGCCGCCATGGTTTGAAAATCTGGCTGCCATCGTTTTGCACGATTTGGGCCAGCATTGTAACCTGCTGTTGCTAATACAGCATTACCACTCAGTTGGCTTTGAATCATTGACAGATAGTATGTCCCATAACGAATATTGGTATTCATTTCACTTAGAGCCGCTGGGTTATAAGTTTCACCCATTTGGCGTGCAACTAACTTTGCAGTATTCGGCATAATTTGCATTAAACCACCTGCGCCCACATGTGAACGTGCTGATGTAACAAACCGACTTTCTTGGCGCATTAAACCATATGCCCAAGCTGGATCAATACCAGCATTGTAACTGTGACTCGTGACATTACTACGGTGTGGTGTTGTATAACGATAAGTATCATTATGGCGCGAGGTCGTGCGATCTGCGGCATAGATTGCTCGGTCATACCAACCAATATCATGCGCTTGCTTAGCAGCAGCTAAAAGCAAACCATCATCATGCTGCAAATACGCTTGGCGGACTGCCCAATTCCATTCGCGATTAATGTAATTTGCTGGTGCATCAATATTTTTTAACGCAAATGCACGTTTAAAGTGGATATTTTGGTTTAAACGTTGAATATCTTGTGAACTTGGTTGCTCGTTATAAGGTTGATGATTATAACGTTCACCTAAACGATCTTTAGCTAGCAAATTATGATAATCATCTCCACTTTGTGCCAGTTTACGGTAAATCTGTTGAGCAGCTTGCTTTGAAGCAGCATCTGAGCGCTGCTCAGACGCACGAGCAAGCCAATACTGCCAACGATCTTCTTGTTTCTGCGTGATTGACATCGCATCAATTGCACGAATTAAACTTTCCCAAGCACCAAAACGAATCGCTTGACGTGCATAAATTTCTGCTTCTTCTGGGCTAAATGGATAACCATAACTTTGATCATAGGCATTTAACACTTCTCGGTTAAAGCCATTCTTCATGACCGTCGTTCCACCCACATAACCTATCGTACGATATAAATATTTTTGTACTGATTGAGGAGTATCTTGTGCAACACGCTGAATATTTCCTAAAGCATTGGTGAAATCACTGTCTGCGACACGTCCCAATGCAAAAATTAAATATGCATAATCAGCATCGCTGGCTTTAGGAGCATTCCATAAATATGCCAATGGATTGGCTTGAATCTGATTCAACTGAGCCAAGGACAAATCCAGACCTATAGTTTGGGCGGTCGCAATCGCTAAACCAGATTGACCTGCTCGCAGTTGTCCCCAAAGTCGTTGTTGACGATCCTGAGCAGTCATCAGAGGACTAGATAACATCAGTCGCCCTAAACCATTACACGATTCAGGCTGTGTACTTGTTGTTAACCAAATATCTTTATATTCAGCAAAAACCAGACTATCACCCGTTTTGGCACGGACTTGTGCAACCGCACAACTCTCTTCTTGGTCAGGATTAGTGACATAGCTGAGCACGGGTTTTGCTTCATTAAAACTGGCTTGTTTTACTTTTTCTTCGACATAATCTGCTGCTAATTTTTCAGCCATCGCTGATTGAGGATAACGTTGCGCAAAAGCGATAATTGAAGAAGCAGGTTGTAGCCCTAGGTTGGTATTCAATTTCCAATACTCAGGGTAATAACCTAATACATCGTTTTGCATTTCATATTGATATTGATCGAGCAATGCAACGTTGCCAGAACTCGCAGCACGTAGAGCATCATTAAATTGTTCGTCTAGAGCATATACAGATGAGCAGATCACCACGCCTCCCATCGCAACAAGTCGACGGAAGCTTTTCTTATTATTCACTTTATTGCTAACCATTGTTATAAATTGGGGATGCTTATTCATCTTCATCAATACGTTTGCTCAATTTTGCCCGCCATTATAGTGTAATAAGTCTAAGTTCCAACTATTGTTGTGTTATGTAACTTACTGATTCATATTCATTAAAATTCATCCAATTTTATTCATAAACTGTCCATTTTTGTCAGTTTTTTATTCTCTGCGTTCTTGCAAAAATACTGCTATAATCCGCGGTTTGTTTAAATCCACCTTGTTTAGGAGCCTGCATGACGGTTCAAACATTCATTCCAAGTGCTGTAAAAGCTGCTTCAGAAAACACTGTTACCCAGCCAACGCACACCACTGATGTTTCAATTAAAAAGCTATATATTGAAACGCAAGGGTGTCAGATGAATGAGTATGACAGTCATCGTATGGCAGACTTATTGGGTGATTCACATGGATATGTGCTCACTGACAATCCAAATGATGCAGACATTCTGCTCATGAACACCTGCTCAATTCGAGAAAAAGCGCAAGAGAAAGTATTCAGTGGCTTAGGTCGTTGGCGTAAACTCAAAGAACAGAATCCTGATCTGGTAATTGGTGTCGGTGGTTGCGTTGCCTCTCAAGAAGGTGACAACATTCAAAAACGCGCACCGTACGTCGATATGGTATTTGGTCCACAAACTTTGCATCGCTTGCCACAAATGCTGGATCAACATCAAGCTCAAGTTGAAAAGCCAAAGAAAGAAAAAATTAAATTAGTCGATATTTCTTTCCCAGATATTGAAAAGTTCGACTTTTTGCCTGAGCCACGTGTGGAAGGCTTTAAAGCATTCGTTTCAATCATGGAAGGTTGTTCTAAATACTGTTCATTCTGTGTTGTACCTTATACTCGTGGTGAAGAGGTTTCTCGTCCACTCGATGATGTATTGGCTGAAATCGCGGGCTTAGCTGAAAAAGGCGTGCGTGAGATCAGCTTGCTTGGTCAAAACGTGAATGGCTATCGTGGTGAAACGTTTGAAGGTGAAATTTGCACTTTCCCAGAACTGCTGCGTTTAGTTGCAGAAATTCCGGGTATTGGACGTTTACGCTATACGACTTCTCATCCGCTTGAATTTTCTGACGATTTAATTCAATGCTATCGTGATTTACCACAAATGGTTTCACATTTACATCTGCCAGTACAAAGTGGTTCAAACGATGTATTGCAAGCCATGAAGCGTAATCACACTATTGATGTCTACATCGATAAAATTGCCAAATTACGTAAAGTCCGCCCAGATATGCATTTATCTAGCGACTTCATTATTGGTTTCCCGGGTGAAACAGATGAACACTTTGCAGAAACATTACAGTTTATTAAAGATTTAGATTTTGATCATTCATATAGTTTTGTTTACTCAAAACGTCCGGGAACACCTGCATCTGACTTACCAGACAGCACCCCTGATCAAGTGAAAAAAGACCGTCTCGCACAAGTACAAGAAGTGATCAAACAATCAAGTATTCATAAAACGGATGCTATGCTCGGTAAAGTTGAACGTGTCTTGATTGAAAAAGTATCTGATAAAGATCCAAATGTATTGGTTGGCACAGCAGACAATACTCGTTTGGTTACATTTATCGGTGATGCGACATGGGTTGGACGTTTCGCAGAGATTGAGATCACTGAAATTAAAACTTTAAATTTAGTTTATGGTGAACTCTTGAATCTTGAACCTGACGTGGCGTAATGTAAGGGTATTCTTACAAGTCAACAAAAAGGGTTTCTCTTGACTGCAGCGATTCGACGTACAGTAACGTTCCCTGAAATTTCCATGGAACGTTTGAAAAGCATGCTCGGTGCGTATAACGGGCATTTAAAACAAATCGAACAACGTTTAGATGTCAAAATTACTCACCGAGGCGATGCCTTTTATCTAGACGGTGATATAGAAACAGTTGAAAGAGCCGAAGCACTATTGCAACGGCTTTATCAAGAATCAGAAATTTCCTCTCAAATCAGTGCCGATGTTTTACATTTGATGATCCAAGGTTCACAGACAGATCGTGATTTTATGGATGATTCGGAACAAGAACATACAGGCTTAGATAGCGTTTGGTTACAGACCCGCAAAGGGCGAATCAATCCTCGTGGTGCCAATCAAAAGCGTTATGTACAACGTATTTTACAAAGCGATATTTCCTTCGGTATTGGCCCAGCAGGGACTGGTAAAACTTATCTAGCAGTTGCTGCTGCAGTGGATATGTTGGAACGTAATGAAATCCAACGAATCTTACTAGTTCGTCCTGCGGTTGAAGCTGGCGAGAAACTCGGTTTTTTACCAGGTGATTTGACTCAAAAAATCGATCCCTACTTACGTCCACTTTACGATGCTCTCTATGAAATGCTGGGCTTTGAAAAAGTGGCCAAACTGATTGAACGCCAAGTGATTGAGGTTGCTCCGCTTGCCTACATGCGCGGACGTACTCTGAACCACTCATTCGTCATTTTAGATGAAGCACAAAACACCACACCAGAACAGATGAAAATGTTCCTTACCCGTTTAGGGTTTGGTTCGCGTGCTGTGATTACAGGTGACGTGACACAGGTTGACTTACCTCGTGGGCAGCAATCGGGCTTAGCACAAGCATTACGTGTACTGGAAAATGTACATGAAATTCATATCACGCGTTTCCATTCTCGTGATGTGGTGCGACATCAATTGGTACAAAAGATTGTTGAGGCCTACGAAGGTTGGGACAGTGAACAGCAACGCCTGTCTGCTGAAGCTCGTGCTGAACGCAAAGCCAAACAAGAAGCATTGATTGCAGAAAATGATTCTGCGGCAGATGCGCAACACATTTAAAAATCCCCCTCACTCCCCCTTTTATTGCAATACTTTAATCGCATATCAGGGGGACGATTTTAAGGATCTATTTTGAAAATCAATTTAAGTCTTCAACAAGACTTTCAAGCGAATGAATTACCACTAAAACGTGGTCAAATTAAAAAGCAGATTGAAACGACACTCCGTTATGTCGGTTTCGACGTAGACTGCGAAATCGGAATTGCCTGCGTCGACCTCGCAGAAAGCCATGAGCTGAATCTGCAATATCGTGAAAAAGACAAACCAACCAATGTATTGTCTTTTCCAAGCGATATTCCTGAAGAAATGCTCAACTTACTGGATGCTGAACCTTTAGGTGACTTGGTGATTTGTATCCCTGTGGTTTTACAAGAAGCTACTGAACAGCAAAAAACACCTATTGATCATTTCACCCATTTACTGGTTCATGGCGTTTTACATTTACTTGGCTACGATCACGAAACCAGTGAAGCTGAAGCAGAAGAAATGGAAGCTTTAGAAATTGAGATTCTAAAAAAACTAGGGATCGCCAACCCTTATCAAGCCGATGAAAGCTAATCCAAGATCCTATGTATATCGTTATTTTTAAAGCCACGATCAAACAACTTGATGTAACTTACTCTGAAATGGCACAAAAGCTGAGAAATAAAGCCTTGAGTCAATTTAACTGTGTCAAATTTGAAGCGTGTAGTGAAAATGGTTTTGAAATTGCGTTGTCTTACTGGCATAGCCTTGAAGATATCAAGCAGTGGCAACGCGATGCAGAACATTTAGTTGCTCAGCGTTTGGGTAAAGAAAAATGGTATCAGGATTTTAGTGTGGAAATCTGCACAGTTGAACGTGCTTATTCAAATCAAAATAGCTTGTGAATAAACGCAAACTTATCCACATCTTCAATAAAAAACGGCTGAATTCAGCC